>NZ_BAAALF010000260.1:0-9006 GCF_039528135.1 Kitasatospora nipponensis
CCCCCGGGCCCCGGCCGCCGGGCCCCCGCCCGCGGTCAGTGCCGAGCCGGTCAGAGCGGCGAGGGCGCCGCCGCCCAGCAGCGCGCGGACCACGGCCCGGCGCCCGCCGGAGCGGTGCGGCGCGGCGCCCGGGTCCCGCGGTGGGGTCGGCTCTGCTGGTCGGGCTGGTGCGTGGTCAGCCGGCATCGGGTCCCTTTCCGGTGAGGAGGGCCGGCGTGACGGCTCCTGACCGGCCGTCCGCCGCACCGTCCAGCGCGTCTCGCGAGCCTAGGCACCGCCGCCGCGGCCAGGGCGGCAACCGCCCTGGCGCTGTCGCCCGCTCGGCGCAGCCCGTTGCGCCGCCCCGGTGGTGTCCGGGTGGGTGGCGGGGCACGTCCGGGGCGGTGCCCGGGCGGCCGCGGCCATCCCGGTGGCCTCCCGGTGGCAATCGGCGTAGACAGGGCCCATGGCCCGGTTGAAGGTCCGATCCTCGGCCGCCCGGTTGGTCGGCCGGCTCACGGGGAGCCGGCGCAGCCGGCAGGAGTCGTCGCCGGGGGAGGAGGCGCCCAGGCGTCGTCGCTCACCGTGGACCGGGGGGCTGCGCAGCGTGGCCGGCCAGGTGTTCGCGATCCAGGTGGTCGTGGTGCTGCTGCTGGTCCTGGCGGCGGTGCTGGCGCTCTTCCTGGCCTCCCAGCGCGACAGCACCCGCGAGGCGCGCAACCGGTCGATCGCCGTCGCGCAGACCTTCGCCAACGGCCCCGGGACCGCGGCGGCGATGCGGCTGCCCGACCCCACCTCGGTGCTGCAACCGAAGGCCGAGGCGGCCCGGCGCGGCTCCGGGGTGGACTTCATCGTGGTCATCAACACCGACGGCATCCGCTACACCCACCCGCTGCCGAACCGGATCGGCAAGAAGTTCGTCGGTACCTACGAGCCCGCCCTCCAGGGGCAGGTGGTCACCGAGGAGGTCAACGGGACCATCGGGCGGCTGGTGCAGGCCGTCGTGCCGATCCACGACGACAACGGGCAGGTGGTCGGCGCCGTCTCGGCCGGCATCACGATCAGCAAGGTGAGCGGGGTGGTCGACCACCAGCTGCCGCTGATCTTCGGTGCCGCGGGCGCGGCGCTGGTGCTGGCGATGGGTGGCACCGCGCTGGCCAGCCGGCGGCTGCTGCACCAGACGCACGGCCTGGGACCCGTCGAGATGACCCGAATGTACGAACATCATGACGCGGTTCTGCACGCCGTGCGCGAGGGCGTGCTGATCGTGGGCGCGGACGGCCGGCTGCTGCTGGCCAACGACGAGGCGCGCCGGCTGCTCGACCTGCCGGCGGACGCCGAGGGCCGGCGGATCGGCGAGCTGGGCCTGGAGCCGAGGGCGGCCGAGCTCTTCGGCTGCGGGCGGGAGGTCAACGACGAGGTGCTGTCGGCCGGCGAGCGGCTGCTGGCGGTCAACATCCGGCCCACCGACAGCGACGGCGGACCGCCCGGCAGCGTGGCGACGCTGCGGGACTCCACCGAACTGCACGCGGTCTCCGGCAAGGCGGTGGCGGCGCGCCGTCGGCTGCGGCTGCTCTACGACGCCACGGTGGCGGTGGGCACCACGCTGGACGTCAAGCGCACCGCCGAGGAGCTCGCGCAGGTGGCGGTGCCGCGGTTCGCCGACTTCGTCACCGTCGACCTGGTGGAGCCGGTGCTGCGCGGTGAGGAGCCGGTGGCGGGGGAGAACGCGCCGATGCACCGGGTGGCGCTGGGTTCGATCACCGAGGACCCGCCGTTCTACCCGGTCGGCGAGGAGATCGTGCTGGTCCCGGCCACACCGTGGGCGTGGAGCCTGGACACCGGGCAGGCGGCCTTCGACCCCGACCTGGCGGGCTCCACCGAGTGGCTGCGCCAGGACCCGCAGCGGGCCGGGCGGGTGCTCGCCTACGGGGTCCACTCGGTGGTCCGGGTGCCGCTGCGGGCCCGCGGGGTGCTGCTGGGGGTGGCCAAGTTCTGGCGCTCGGAGCGCCCGGAGCGCTTCGACGAGGAGGACCTCTCGCTCGCCGAGGAACTGGTCGCCCGGGCGGCGCTGTGCATCGACAACGCCCGGCGCTACACCCGCGAGCACGGGCTGGCGGTGGCCCTGCAGCGCAGCCTGCTGCCGCACGGACTGCCCGCGCAGAACGCCCTGGAGGTCGCCTACCGCTACCTGCCCGCGCAGGGCGGGGTGAGCGGGGACTGGTTCGACGTGATCCCGATGTCCGGGGCCCGGGTGGCCCTGGTGGTCGGCGACGTGGTCGGGCACGGCCTGCACGCCGCCGCGACCATGGGCCGGCTGCGGACGGCCGTGCACAACTTCTCCACCCTGGACCTGGCGCCGGACGAGCTGCTCGGCCACCTCGACGACCTGGTCATCCGGCTCGACCAGGACCACACCGCGGCCGGCGGCGCGGACGCGGTGATCGGGGCGAGCTGCCTGTGCGCGATCTACGACCCCGTCTCGCGGCTCTGCACGATGGCCCGGGCCGGGCATCCACCGGCCGCCCTCGTTCACCCGGACGGCCGCGTCGAGTTCCCCGAGGTGCCGGCCGGGCCGCCGCTGGGCCTGGGCGGGCTGCCGTTCCCGGCGGCGGAGTTCCTGCTGCCCGAGGGCAGCCAGCTGGTGCTCTACACCGACGGGCTGGTCGAGGACCGCCGGCGCGACATCGACGACGGCCTCGCGCTGCTCGCGCTCGCGCTCGAGGCGGGGCAGCCCGACCGGTCCCCGGAGGCGACCTGCGAGGCGGTGCTGACGGCCCTGCTGCCCGCGCACCCCAGCGACGACGTGGCCCTGCTGGTCGCCCGCACCCGGGTGCTGCCCGCCGACCGGGTGGCGCAGTGGGAGGTGCCCTCGGAGCCGGCCGCGGTGCGCGACGTGCGGGCGGCCGTCAGCCGGCAGCTGGCCGGGTGGGGGCTCGACGAGCTGGCCTTCACCACCGAGCTGATCCTCAGCGAACTGCTCACCAACGCGATCCGCTACGCGACCGAGCCGATCAAGGTGCGGCTGCTCTGCGACCGCACGCTGATCTGCGAGGTGTCCGACTGCAGCAGCACCGCCCCGCACCTGCGCTACGCGGCGAGCACCGACGAGGGCGGCCGCGGGCTCTTCCTGGTGGCGCAGTTCGCGGAGCGCTGGGGCACCCGGTACACGGCGGACGGCAAGGTGATCTGGGCCGAGCAGGCGCTGGAGTAGCCGGGGCGGACCGTACGGGGCGGTGGGTCGACGACGAACGGTCTGACGGGTCGTCATCTTCCGGCGAATTCGGATGTGTGAACGACTCCGGGCCTGCTACCGTCTGCCGGGTGCCGAAGCTCAATCAGATCATCGCCGTCGAAAAAGGCGTCAAGTCCAAGTCGTTCCAGGAGCTGACCCAGGCTCACCACGACCTGCAGAAGCCCGCCCTGCTGGCGGGCATCTCCCGGACGTACCAGCCCAAGGACGAGGAGGGCGAGCAGCTGCCGCCCGAGTCGACCCGGGTCCAGGTCAAGGCCGAGGACATCATGCGGGCCACCGCGGCCACCCTCACCAGGCTGTTCGACGTGACCGCCACCAAGGACTGGGCGAACCGCTCCGCCGTCGCCGACGTGGTCGTCGACGGTGTGGTGCTGCTGCCCCAGGTGCCGGTGCCGTACCTGCTCTTCCTGGAGAAGCAGCTCACCGACCTGCACACCTTCGTGCGCAAGCTCCCGGTGCTGGACGCCTCCGAGTCCTGGAGCCTGGACCCGTCCACGGACTCCTGGCGCACCGACCAGGTCCGCACCGTGCGGACCAAGCGGATCCCGCGCAACCACGTGAAGGCCGAGGCCACCGACAAGCACCCGGCCCAGGTCGAGGTGTACTACGAGGACATCCCGGTGGGGTACTGGACCACGGTGAAGTTCTCCGGTGCGCTGCCGGCCCGGCGGGTCAACGAGCTGATCGAGCGCGTCGAGCGCCTGCAGCAGGCCGTCAAGTACGCCCGCGAGGAGGCGAACAGCACCGAGGTGACCGACCAGCGGGTCGGTGACGCGGTCTTCGGCTACCTCTTCAAGTGACGCGGCTGCCGCCTGCGGCAGCCCCATCGACTCCCCTCGCCGAGCTTGGTCGAGGGGCGCGCCGAGAGCGCAAAGCTGAAACTGACAAGTGAAGTTGACCAAGGGGTCCAGTGGGGGTTCGAGTCCCTCCCCCGGCACCACGGGCCGGGGTAGCCCAAGCGCGGCAGAGGCAGCCCCTTCAATCTCAGACTATCGCTCCAGTCTCAGTATTCGCCGCCGAACACCGGATCGACCGGGTGCGGACGATCGTCGACAGATACGGGTTCAAGTCCTGTCTGTGCCTCTCCTCGTGGCACGGTAGTTCAATGGCAGAACGGTCGACCTCAGAATGATCCGTGCTCTTCAACGTGCCGGTGTGAGCAATTGGGTGGCACCTCAGGGACCCGGGAGTCGGACATCGCTCCCGGGCCCCGCCACGTTCCGGGCCCCTGCGGGCGGGCGCGGAAGCGGGCCCTGCGGCGGTCCGTGGGCGAAGCAGGGGGAGTGGGCAGTGGTGCGGACTGTGCCGGGGGACCGGGCGCGACGAACGGTCGGTGGAGGGTCCTACGATGACCGCCATGGAGACTGAGGGGCCGGAGACGCGGCTCATCGACGGGCGGTTCGAACTGCTGGACCGGCTCGGCGGCGGAGGCATGGGCCTGGTCTGGCGGGCGCGTGACACCGCCCTGCAGCGCGAGGTCGCGCTCAAGGAGGTCCGGCCACCCGACCCGGTGATGGCCGCGGCCGATCCGGCGGCCGCCTGGGAGATGCGCGAGCGGGTGCTGCGCGAGGCCCGGGCGCTGGCGCGGCTGCAGCACCCCAACGTGGCGATCATCCACCACATCGTCGACACCGCCGAGCACCCGCACCCGTGGCTGGTGATGGAACTCGTGCACGGTGGCAGCCTGGCCGACCTGCTGGCCCGCGGGCCGCTGTCGGTGCCGCAGGCCGCGCGGATCGGACGCGGCGTGCTCGGCGCGCTGCGGGCGGTGCACGCGGCCGGGATCCTGCACCGCGACGTCAAGCCCGAGAACGTGCTGCTGCGCGGCGACGGCACCCCGGTGCTCACCGACTTCGGCATCGCCGCCATGCACGGCTCCACCTCGCTGACCGCGACCGGCTCGCTGATCGGCTCGCCCGAGTACATCGCGCCGGAGCGGATCCGCGGGCGCGAGGGCGACCCCTCCTCCGACCTGTGGTCGCTCGGGATGATGCTCTACGTCGCCGTCGAGGGGCACCACCCGCTGCGCCGGACCTCCGCGATCGCCACCCTGGCGGCCGTCCTCGACGAGCCGCTGCCGCCGCCGGTGCACGCGGGCCGCCTGCTGCCGGTGCTGGCCGCGCTGCTCGCCAAGGACCCCGCGGCGCGCCCCGACGCCGCCCAGCTCGACCAGCTGCTCGCCGCGGCCGAGACCGGCGCGACCGGGGCCGGCTCGGGCGCCGGCGCCGGCTACGGTGCCGCCGCGCCGTGGGGCGCAGACGCACCCGAGGCCGGCTACGGCGCGGGGTGGGGTGCGGCGACCGGGTCCGGGCCGCTGCCCGGCCCGCCCGGCGGGGCCACCACGCCGCTGGGATCGCCCTTCCCGCCGCCGGCGTACGGCGGCTCGGGCGAGTACCCGAAGCAGCACCAGCAGCCGCAGCCGCCGCAGTACGGGTACCCGGCCTACGGGTATCCGAACGGCGGGTACCAGAGCGGCGGGTATCCGGCCGGTGGGCACCCGAGCGGCGGGTACCCGGGCGGTCCGGATCCGGCGACGCCCTGGACCCCGGGCGGCGGGGCGCCGGCCGGGTACCCCGGTCAGGTCGGCTTCCCGGCGCAGCCCGGGTACCCGGGCCAGGTCGGCCACCCGCAGCCGGGCGGCGACACCGGGCCCACCGGCCAGGGCGCCACGGCCGTCCGACCGCCCGCCACCCGGCGCGGCCGGGCCCCGCTGGCGGTGCTCTCGGTGGCCGGCGTCGCGGCGGCCGGCGTCCTCGCGTGGACCCTGGTCCCCGGCGGCGGCACCGCGACGCACCGGTCCGGCGGCACGGCGGCGACCGGCGGCACGCCGGGCGCGATACCCCCGGCGACACCCGGCACGACCGGATCCGGGACGGCGTCCCCGTCGGCCACGGGCGGCGCGGGCGGCGCGGGCGGGGCGGGGGTCGCCTCCGCGGGCCCGTCCGCGGCCCAGCAGGACCTGCTGACGCCGGCCGGGGTGCGCTCGGTCATCGCGGCGCTGCGCCCGCAGATGTCGGGGACCAAGGTGCGCGAGCTGGACGTCTACCCGGACTTCGCCAACGCCGAGGCGCCGACCCCCAGCGACGCCAAGCTCTACGACCAGCTCAACTACCGGGGCGGCGCGGTGACCCGCGAGCCGGGCGGCACGATCGACTCCGACACCGAGATGTCCGACCTGCAGCTCTACAACTGGGACGTCATCCCCGACATCCTGGCCAAGGCGCTGGCGACCCTGAACGTGCCGAACCCGAAGACCCGGTACCTGATCATCGGCCCGGACATCATCACCGGTGCGCCGAGCATCCGGGTCTACCTCGCCGACGACTACCGCGACGGGTACCTGGAGACCGATCCCAAGGGCAACGTGACCCGGACCTACCCGAGCAAGTGACGGGCCGGGCCGCCGGATCGCCGGTCCGAGGGGCGCGGCGTGACGGTCCTGCTAGGGTGTTCGGCATGAAGCGCGCCGCTATGACGACGACGCCGGAGAGTGTCCCGGCGCGCTGACTGCTGTTCGAGTCCGAAGCCCCGGGGCGAGTGCCCCGGGGCTTCGCCGTGTGGTCACTCGCCTCCCGTTCCGCGAGGAGACCACCGTGCACGACCACCGCAAGCTCGGCCGTGAGTTGGGCCTGTTCGACACCGACCCGCTGATCGGCGCGGGACTGCCGTACTGGCTGCCCGACGGCGCCGTCGTGCGGCACACCCTGGAGGAGTACGTGCGCGGCGCCGAGCGCCGGGCCGGCTACCGGCACGTCTACTCGCCCGTGTTGGCCAAACGCGAGCTCTACGAGATCTCCGGTCACTGGTCGCACTACAGCGACGACATGTTCCCCCCGATGGACCTCGGCGGGGAGCAGGTGGTGCTGCGGCCCAGTCTCTGCCCGCACCACGCGCTGATCTACCGCTCGCGGGCCCGCAGTTACCGCGAGCTGCCGCTGCGGATGGCCGAGCTGGGCGGCATGTACCGCTCCGAGCTCTCCGGCGTGCTGGGCGGGCTGAGCCGGGTGCGCGCGATCCAGCTCAACGACGCGCACATCTTCTGCACCCCCGACCAGGTGGCGCAGGAGGCCCACGGGGCACTGGAGTTGATCCGCCGCGCCTACCGGGCGCTGGGCATCGAGCCGGTGCGCTACCGGCTCTCGCTGGCCGGTCCCGGGGGTAAGTACGTCGCCGATCCGGACATGTGGCGCCGGGCCGAGGCGGTGCTGCGCGAGGTGCTGGACAGCGCCGGGGTGGCGTACGAGGCGGTGCCGGGGGAGGCCGCGTTCTACGGCCCCAAGATCGACGTCCAGATCGCCGACAGCGCCGGTCGCGAGTCCACCCTGTCCACCGTCCAGGTCGACTTCCACCAGCCCGAGCAGTTCGACCTGCGCTACGTCGGCGCCGACGGTGCCCGGCACCGGCCGGTGATGGTGCACCGCAGCATCATCGGCAGCGTGGAACGGGCGGTGGCGCACCTGATCGAGCTGCACGGGGGCGCCTTCCCGGCCTGGCTGGCACCCACCCAGCTGATCGTGCTGCCGGTCTCCGAGGCGGAGGTGCCGCAGGCCGCGGCGCTGGTCGCCCGCAGCGTCGAGCGGGGGCTGCGGGCCGAGCTCGCCGGTCCGGAGCTGGGCAGCCTGGGGGCCAGGATCCGTGGTGCCAGGCTGGTGCCCTACCAGGCGGTGATCGGCGCCCGGGAGGCCGGCGGGGACCGGGTCGCGCTGCGGCTGCGGGACGGGCGCCGGCTGGCGGACCTGTCCGCAGCCGAGCTGCCGGCCCGGATCGGCGGCCTGGTCGAGGCGTACCGCACCGAGCTGTGGGAGTGCGAGGCGGAGGCCGGGTCGGGGGGCGAGGCGGGAGAGCGGGGGGACGGCTGAGGGCGGGGCGGGGGCGGTGGGCGGCGTCGGGTGGTGGCTCCTGGTGGCCCGTGGTGGTCAGCGGGCCGGCCTCGGGGTGGCCAGGATGCCGTTGATCAGGACGTGGAACCCCCAGCTGAGCCGGTCCGTGCCGGGGCCGCTCAGCAGGTCCATCCCGACGGCGGCGATGTGCGGGTACGCCGTCGCCCCGGCGCCGTCCGTGCCGTGGGTGGCGTGGGTGGCGTTCGCGATGGCCACGGCCAGGTCGTCCTCCTCGGCCTTGGCGTCGGGGGCACGGTCCCGGGTGCCCTGCTCGGTGGCCGTGGAGGTGGCGAAGTGGAGCAGCAGGTCCACCGCCCACGCCGCCCGGTCGGTCGGGACCCCTTCGCCCAGCAGGGCCAGCAGGCCGTCGAGCAGGCGCAGGTAGCCGGGTCCCGAGGGGCGGGTGACCAGGGCGGACTGGGCCAGTCCCGGGTAGTCGACCAGCAGGGCGGTGTAGGAGCGGAGCACGGTGACCAACCGCTCCTGCCACGGCCCGGGCTCGGTCACCGCCCGCAGGTCGAGCCCGGCGAGCAGGTCGTCGAGCAGGTAGGCGTGCAGCTCGGCGGTGTTGCGGACGTAGACGTAGAGCGAGGCCGGTCCGGTGTCGAGCTCCTGGGCGAGGCGTCGCATGGTGACCCGGTTCAGTCCCTCGGCGCGCATGATCTCCAGCGCGGTCGCCACGATGCCCGCGCGGGAGAGCGCGGGCTTGGCGGGCCGCTCGCGGCGACTGATCGGGGACGGTTTCGAGGACGTCATGGCACCACCGTAACGAACGCGTTCGGGTGAACGCGCGACGTCCCCCCGCCCGGTGTCGAGACCCGGTGGGGGGACGTCGCGTTGTGCTGGGTGGGGCTGGGTTCAGTGGAGGCCGGCCTTGACGGAGCAGATGGG
>NZ_BAAALF010000261.1:0-4615 GCF_039528135.1 Kitasatospora nipponensis
GCGACGGCCGGGGCCGACGGCGCCTCAGTGGCCGGCTCCTCAGCCGTCACGGCGTCAGCCGCCGGGGCGGCGGTCGTCACGGCGTCAGCCGCCGGGACGTCAGCCTCTGGGACGGAGGCTTCCGGGGCGTCAGCCGCGGGAGCGTCCGCCTCCGCCGTGGCGGTCGTCGGGCCGTCCGAATCCGCGCCCACCGCGTCCCGAATGGCGAGACGCGGGTCCACGGCCAGCGGCTTCGCCGCCGGCGGCTCGGCGGGCTCGGGGTCGGGCATCCGCAGGAAGGTCGTCAGCTTGTCCGTATCCCGGACGCGGAGCTGGACAGTGGAGCCGCCGTGCTCCCCCGCCTCCCCGGCCGCTGCCGCACGCTCGGCGCCCAGCGCCTCGCCCGGCCGGGCCGCGGCACCCGCCGGCTGCTCCCGCTCCCCGTCGTGCACCTTCTCCGGGGCCTCGCCCACGTCTCCCGACCTCCTCGTTTTCGCGCGCCGCGAGGACTCCCGCCACGGCTCGTCCGCCTGTACAGTCTCCGCCACCGGCGGCCGATCAAGCGGAGCCACACCCCGTCCGACCGGCGGTTATTCCGGCCTGCCCGACCTGTCCCCGGGTCAGACGTCGCCCGCTCGGGCCGCGGTTCCCCGCCCGCGGCCCCCGCCGCGCAGTTCCCGTCGCAAGGTCACGATTCGGAGGCGTACTCGACAAGCCCGTGTGAGAGGCGTCACTCTGTCATTCATCCACGCGGGGAGGCTTGGATGGGCAAGAGCCGTAGAACAATTCCCGAGGAACTCCTGCTGCTCGCCCTGGACCCGACCACGGGCACCACGGCGCAGCCGCAGACCCTCGACCTCGGACTTGCCGGGGCACAGCTCGTCGAGCTGTCCCTGGCCGGACGGATAGTCCCGGACGGGGACCGGATCGCCGTGGTGCTGCCACGGCCGACCGGCGATCCGACCCTGGACCACGCCCTGGAGCTGCTGCGCCGTCGCGGCAGCCCGGTGCGTGCCGCGCACTGGATCGGCGGGCCCCGACTGGGGCTGCGGCAGACCTACCTGGCACATCTGGAGCGGTGCGGCATGGTCGCCGCCGTCCCGGGCCAGGTGTGCGGGGTCCTGCCGACGACGCGCTACCAGGCGTCGGACGACTGTACGAACGCTGCCATCAAGCAGCGTCTCGACACAGCCATCCGCACCGGCGTGCCACCGGACCCCAGAACGGCCGCCCTGGCCGCGCTGGCGCACGCGGTAGGGCTGGGCAAGCACCTCTACCCCGGTAACGAGGGCAGGTCCTCGCGGTCACGACTGCGCGACCTGATCCGTTACGACCCGCTCGGCGGAATGGTCGCGCACGCCGTGATGGACGTGCAGAACGGCCTGCCGGTGCAGCAGAACCGGCCCGGCCCCACCGGCCGGGCACCCGCTGCCCGGGGCAGCTCCGAGTCGGTCCCGCGGGGCCGCACGGCGACACCCACCCGGGTCGGCGCGCGCTGACCCGACCCGATCCGTAACAGAGGCCCGGGCCCCCGAGGCCCACGCCTTGCCGCCCGGTCCGGGCTCCCCGTCGCACCGACGGGGTCCGGGCCGCAGGCCCACCACCCACCGCTCGCCGGCCGTGCCGGCGGCACGCCACGGGTGGTGCGCCACCGGTGCGCCGCCGACCGTACGGCGCCGGCGCCGACCTTCGCGCCGTGAGCGCCGTGATCGCCGGACCGACCTCGGACCACCGGGGCGGCCGCCCGGGCACCTGCCCCGGGCGGCCGCCCCGGCGTCGTCCCCGGGCCCGGCGGGGCCGCTGCGGACACGAAGGGTCGGGTACCGCGAATACCACGCCGGGCCCGTGCGCGGGGGTGCTGCGGCAATTCCGCCCGCGCAGTTGACCCGAAGTGACATGCTGCTGCAAGCCAGGGGGTTGGTACGAACACCGAAGCAGTCCGCAGCGGCGTGCCGATCCCGCCAGGCACGCCACGCACGCCAGAGGTACCGCCGGAGGTCGATGTGTCCGCCAGCATCAATCCCACCGTCCGCCGCAGGAGGCTGGGCGCGGAACTGCGCCGCCTGCGGGAGCAGAGGGGGATGACCGCCGAGGAGGTCGCCGGTCGCCTGATGGTGTCCCAGTCGAAGATCAGCCGGCTGGAGAACGGACGGCGCAGCATCAGTCCGCGCGACGTGCGCGACCTGTGCGACGTCTACGAGGTGATCGACCCGAAGATGCGCAACAGCCTGATGGAGATGGCCAAGGAGTCGCGCCAGCGCGGCTGGTGGAACGAGTTCGGCGACATCCCCTACAGCGTCTACATCGGGCTGGAGGCGGAGGCCTTCTCGATCCGCAGCTACGAGTCCTCCTTCGTGCCCGGGCTGTTGCAGACCCGGGAGTACGCCGAGGCGGTGGTGCACGGCACCCAGCCGGACACCGACGCGGGCGCCATCCTGCGCCGGGTCGAGGTGCGCCTCAAGCGGCAGGACCGGATCTCCGGGACCGACCGGATCGCCAGCTTCTGGTCCGTCATAGACGAGGCGGTGCTGGCCCGCGAGGTCGGCGGTGCGGCCGTGATGGGGGCGCAGATGCGCCGGCTGCTCGAGGTCAGCGAGCAGGCGAACGTGACGATCCAGGTGATCCCGTTCGTCCGCGGCGCGCACCCCGGCATGACCGGGACATTCTCCCTGATGGAGTTCCCCGAGTCAGCCGATTCGACGGTCGTCTACTTCGAAGGAGTGACGAGCGACCTCTATCTCGAGAAGGAGATCGATGTCCGCCGCTATACCGGTCTGTACGACCACCTGCGGGCGGCGGCCTTCGGGGTCGCGGAGTCCCGCACGTTGATAACGACCTATGCGGAGGCGTACGAGAATGAGCACCAGGATCCTGACCGTTGATCCGGCGTGGCGCAGGAGCACGCACAGCGGTGGCAACGGCAACTGCGTGGAGGTCGCCGTTCCGGCACCGGCCACCGTCGCCGTCCGCGATTCGAAGGACCCGTCCGGCCCTCAGTTGCGCTTCTCCCCCGCGGCCTGGGACGCCTTCGCCGGCGCGGCGGGCAGCGGCCGCTTCGGCACCGTCTGAACCCGCCCGCCCCGGCTCGTGGCGGGCGCCCGCCACGAGCCGGTTCCTCCGTCCGGGGTGCCTTCGGCGCACCGGCCCCGGTCAGCCGGCCGGGTAGCGCTCGCGCCAGGCCGGGCCGGCCTGCGGGCCGTGCAGTTCGGCGCCGTGGCTGAGCTCCAGCACCAGGTCGTCGGCCAGCTGCAGGATGGTGCCGCGGCCCTCCAGTTCGACCAGCCACTCGGGCGGCAGTGCCGTCTCCCCGTGCAGCGCGCCCAGCAGACTCCCGCAGACCGTCCCGGTCGAGTCGCTGTCACCGGAGTGGTTCACCGCGAGCAGCAGGCCGGAGCGGACGTCCTCGGCCACCAGCGCGCAGTAGACGCCGATCGCCAGCGCCTCCTCGGCCACCCAGCCCTCCCCCAGCGCCGCCACCCGCTCGGCGGACGGCTCGCCGGCCCGCACCGCCGCCTGCGCCGCGCGCAGCGCCGCCGCGGTCTCCTCGTGTCCGGGCCGCTCGGCCAGCAGCGCCAGCGCCAGGTCGACGCCCTCCTCCACCGTGCCGCCGCGCAGCACGGTGTGCACGGTCACCGCCAGGGCGCCCGCCGAGAGGTAACCGGTGGGGTGGCCGTGCGTCAGCACCGAGCACTCCAGGGCGAGTTGGAAGACCAGGCCGGGCTCCCAGCCGAGCAGCAGGCCGAACGGCGCGGCCCGCATCACCGTGCCGCACCCCTTGGAGTGCGGGTTCTTGGGGGCGTCCAGGGTGCCCAGCCGCTCGGCGTCCGGGCCGGAGAGGCCGGACAGGCAGGCCGAGCCGGGCGCGCGCTGCGCGTACAGCCACTCCTCGCGGCCGAGCCAGCCCAGGTCGTGGCGGCGCTCGTCGGGGCCCCAGTCACGCTGGGTGGCGGCCCAGCGCAGGTAGGCGTGGTGCACGTCGGTGGGCGGGTGCCAGCCGCCGCTGTCCTGCCGCACGTGCGCGCGGATCAGGCCGTCGACCGTGAAGAGGGTCATCTGGGTGTCGTCGGTGACCGCCCCGCGCCGCCCGTAGGCGGGCACGTAGCCGGTGACGCCCTGCGGCCCGTGCGCGGCCCGGATCTTCTCCAGTGACTCGAACTCGATCCCGGCGCCGAGCGCGTCGCCGACCGCCCCGCCGAGCAGGCAGCCGCGGACCCGGCTGCGGTAGTCCTGCTGCTGGGCACGCGACCACAGGGGCATCACGGAGGCAGAGCCTTTCACTGGGGGCTGCGGTGGGCACCCGGAGCACCGCCCGAGCGCCACCGCACTGTAGTTCGTCCGCCCCGCGGGAGGCGACGGGCTCCGCCAAACATTCGCTCTTCGGCAACGTGTTGCCACGACGCCGGTGACTGGCGGGCGGGCGGCTGCTGGGCGGGCGACTACGGGGTAGGTGGCTGCTGGGTAGGTGGCTGCTGGGCGCGGTGGGCGGCCACCCGGACCCGGGTCGCGCAGCGCGGGGTGCAGTACCGCTGGGGGGTGCGACGGCCGGTGTCGATGAAGTAGCGCCCGCAGCCCGGCGCCGCGCACCGCCCCCAGGCGCAGCCGCCGCGCTCGCCGAGCCAGAGGCCGAGGGCGAGCG
>NZ_BAAALF010000261.1:4625-8907 GCF_039528135.1 Kitasatospora nipponensis
GGTTCCGGGGGGGAGATGAGAAGACCACGAGGGGGGGGGGGGGCAGGCCGCCGTCGACAGCAGCCAGTGCGTCAGCCCCGCGTCCTGGGGCGCCCTGGCGTGCAGCGACCAGGGCCGGCCGGGCAGCCGGACCAGGCGCGGCTGGGCCGGGTAGGCGTCGAGCAGCGCGTTGATCGCCTCCGCCGCCTCGTCCTCCGCCCGCAGCGACAGGACGTGGACCAGCCGACCGGCGGCCTCGACCAACTCCCGGGCGTCGGCCTCGGTCCGCACCAGTGGCGGCCCGCCGTGGCGCGCCAGCAGCGCGCGCAGGGCGGCCGCGTCCGGCGGGACGGTGCCGTCGCCGCCGCTCACCGCACTGGCGAGGTCCGCGACGAAGCGGAGCCCGCGGGGGTTGTCCGCGCCGAGATCCCCGGTCATGGGGCCGCCCTTCCCGATCATGGTAACGTCTAAATCCTATCTTAGCCGTTACTTGCAGCTGCCCCGGGGAGTGCCATGCCTGCGCCGACCACGCCGACCACCGCGGTGACGACCCCCGTGCTGATCGTGGGGGGCGGCCCGGTCGGGCTGACCCTGTCGGTCCTGCTCTCCGCACACGGCGTGGACCACCTGCTCGTCGAGGCGCGCCCCGACACCTCGCGGCACCCCAAGGCCCGCGGGATCTCGGCCCGGTCGATGGAGGTGCTGCGCCGCTGCGGCCTGGAGGAGCCGGTGCGGCGGGCCGGACTGCCGGCCTCCCAGGTCCACTTCTACCGCGGCCGCAGCCTGGTCGACCCCCACTACGTCCGCACCGGCCTGGCCCCCGGCGCGCCGGACGGCGAGGAGGCCACCCCGTCCCCCGGGCTGATCTGCTCCCAGGACGTGCTGGAGCCGATCCTGCGCCGGCGGGCCGAGCGGGCGGGCCCGGGCCGGATCCGGTTCGGGACCCGGCTGCTCTCCTTCGCCCGCGGTGCGGACGACCAGGGGGTCCGGGCCGTGCTGCGGAACGTGGTGACCGGCGAGGAGAGCCTCGTGCACGCCGGCTGGCTGGTCGGCTGCGACGGGGTCGCGAGCACGGTGCGCGCGGGCGCCGGCATCGCGCTGTCCGGGCCCACCGGGCTCGGCCACTACCTCAGCATCCGTTTCGAGGCGCCGCTGGGACCGGTGGTGGCCGACCGGGCGAGCGCCTCGTACTTCCTCACCGAGCCGGGCCGGGGCGGGTTCATGGCCGTGGACAACGACCGCCGGTGGATCTACCAGTACCCCGTCACCGCGGACGCCCTCGGCGCCGACGACACCGACCTCACCGATCCGCTGTACCTCGCCGAGCTGGTCCGCACCGCCGCCGGGATCCCGGACCTCGCGGTGACCGTCCAGGACACCCTCGGCTGGCGGATGGACGCCCGGCTCGCCGACCGCTACCGCAGCTCGCGGGTGCTGCTGGCCGGCGACGCGGCGCACGTGGTGCCGCCCACCGGCGGGCACGGCATGAACACCGGGATCGGGGACGCCGACAACCTCGCCTGGAAGCTCGCCGCCGTCGTCGCCGGACAGGCCGGCTCCGCCCTGCTGGACAGCTACGAGGCCGAGCGCCGCCCGCTCGCCCGGCAGGTCATCGAGCTGTCGACGGCCAACGCCGGCGCCCGGGCCGGCTACCGCATCGACGACGAGCTGCTGCTGACCGCGCGCTACCGGTCCTGCGCGGTCGTCCCCGACGACGACCTCCCGGCGCCGCGCCCACCGCTGGACCCGGCCGGCCACCGCCCGGGCGCCGGGCCGGGCGACCGGGCACCGCACGTGTGGCTGGACGGCGCCGGCGCCGTCACCTCGACCCTGGACCTCCTCGGGCCCGGCTTCACGCTGGTCGTCCAGGGCGAGGCACCGAGCTGGCGACGGCAGGCCGCTGCCGCCGCCGCGGCCGGCCTGCCCGTCACCGTCCGCCCGCTGACCACCGCCCGGCAGCACGAGCGGGAGCCCGGCCGGTGGCTGCGGCTCTGCGGTGTCCCGGCCGACGGTGCGGTGCTGGTGCGCCCCGACGGCCACCTCGCCTGGCGCGCACCGCGGCCCCCGGCCGACGAGGGCACGCTGCTCGCGGTGCTGCGACGCGTCCTGGGCGGGGACGTCTAGGTGCCGGAGCGCTGGTCAGAGCACCTCGGCCAGTTCCCGCAGCAGCCGACTCCTGGCGCGGGCGCCGACCATCGACTTCACCGGCCGGCCGCCCCGGAAGACCATCAGGGTGGGCATCGACAGCACCCCGTAGGCGCGCTGCGTCTCGGGGTTGCGGTCGACGTCGAGCGAGACCACCCTGAGCCGGCCCGCCTCCTGCGCCGCCACCGCGTCCAGCACCGGCGCGATCATCCGGCACGGCGGGCACCAGTCCGCGGTGAAGTCCACCAGCACCGGCAGCTCGGACTGCAGCACCTGCGCGACGAAGCTCGCGTCGGTCACCTCGGTCACCGTGGTCACCTGACCGGCTGCGCCATCGGTCGTCGGCTCCGCCGACTTCTCACTCACCCTCTGGGTCATCTACGTCTCCTCCGTCGTGATCGTGGGATGCGTCAGCTCACACCGCGGCTCGCCGACCGCGGCCTCCAGCTCGGCGCGGGCCAGCTGCCCGGACACCTGCTCTCGCACCGCGCCGAGGCGGGCCAGCAGGTCGTCCAGCTCGGCCAGCTTGCGGCGGTACACCTCCAGCGAGGCGGGGCAGGAGTCGCCGGCCGGATGCCCCGCCTGTAGGCACTCCACGAACGGGCGGGTGTCCTCCAGCTCGAAGCCGAAGTCCTGCAACAGTCGGATCTGCCGCACCTGGCGCAGGTCCTCCTCGTCGTACGCCCGGTACCCGTTCCCGGCCCGCCGCGCCGACAGCAGCCCGCGCGACTCGTAGTACCGCAGCGTCCGCGTGGTCGTCCCCGCTCGCTGCGCCAGCTCCCCGATCCGCATCCTCGGCCTCCTGCCCGCTCGGTCCTGACGACCGTAGACCTTGACCCCGACGTCAACGCCAGCCCGCCGGGGGGGCAGTGGGGCTGCAGTCAGGCGGTGGTGGGGTGACGACACATCCACCGCGACGGCTTCAGCAGGAGAGTGTCGAGTCCATCATGCCTCGTCAGACGCGCTGCGGGTAGGACGCAGAGCACGATCGTTCGGCCTTGTCCGGCCGCCCGGCGCCCCTCAGACTCGACCCATCCACCTCGTCGCACGCGCCGACCCCTCACCTCCCCGGGGCCGGTGCGCTCGGCGTGCTGCCCCGCCGTCCGGCGGGCGCGGCCTGTGCGGGTGGACGGAGAAGGGGGACGAATGAACCAGCACGCCATCCTGCGCGCCCGGATGCTCCTGCTGAGCTCCGGCGACCTGAGCCGAGCCCAGCGCCTGCGAGCCTTCCGCACGCTCGCACCGGCCAGCCCGGCGGTCTACCGGCCCAAGCTGGCCCGGCTGTTGATGAAGATCAGCGCCGAACCCGCGCTGCGCACCCGCCCCGAGGCCCGCCGCGACCTGCTGACCGAGGCCCTCACCACCATCGAGGCCCTGGACCCCGCCGACCCCCAGCGCCCCGCCCTCCTCGCCGACGTCCTGACGGCCCTGCGGGACTGCTGACCTACACGTCGAAGGCGCTGACCGTCACGTCGGGATGCGCCGGATCGGCGGCGTCCACCTGCACGGTCAGGTGGACGCCGTCGAGGTCGGCCTCGCTCTGCTGCACGGTTGCCACCGGTCCCGGGGCACCGGTGCACGGGAGGAGCGGGGTGGCGACGTCCGGCGGCGACAGGGCGGGCAGGTGGAGGGTGGCGAGCAGGTCGGCCAGGCGATCCGGGGCGGTGGTGAAGCGGACGGCGAGGTCGTACTCGCCGAAGAGCGAGTTGACCCCGGCACTGAACCGGACCGCCGAGGCGCCGGGCGGCAGCCGGATGCCGAAGTGGTCCAGCGCATCACCCAGTTCGGCGGTCGAGCGGCCGCAGGAACGGGCGTCGCCGGACACGTCCTCGGCGAACAGCGGCACGACGCCGAGATACAGCAACCCCGCCAGCACCAGCGGCGCCAGGAACGCCGCCAGACACCCACCGAGCAGCATGCGCGGCACCCACCGCAACCAGCGGCCTTCGTTCGATCGATCGGTCACACCGGAATGATCCTGAAGGTAGCGAACACCATGCGAGCGCCTCACGACGGACCCGATCGGCTCCGCGTGCGACTTTCGAACTACTCCGTCGCGGCGGTCCTCCGAGGCCGACTCAAGTCCCCCGGGGCGAGGGGCGATCCGCCGGGCCCACTGCGCCGGACGTCGGACGGGCCGACTTCCCGCGGAGGCGTG
>NZ_BAAALF010000262.1:0-8803 GCF_039528135.1 Kitasatospora nipponensis
GCCACCGGTCCCCCACCCCGCACCGCCCAGCCCGCCGGCTCCCCCGCCCCCACCACCACAGCCCGCGGCACCGACGCCCCACCCGGCCGCTCCGGCGCCCACCCATCCCGCCGCCGTGCACCTCCCGGCGCCCGCGCCCACCACCGCGCACCCCTCGCCACCACCGCCGCCGCCCCTCACCGTCCAACTGCCGGCGCCACCACCACCGGCCACGCTGCACGCCACCACCGCCGTGCCGAGCCGGCCGCCCGACGAGAGCATGACCGTGCTCCCGGGCGACCCGCAGAGCGCGTTCGTCTTTGTCGCCGTCACCGTTCCGGCCGTCCTCGCGGCCGCCATCGGCTTCATCAACCAGAGTGCAGGGAGACGTCGTTGAGCCTGGGAATCGTCATCGCCGTGGTACTGGGCGCCATCCTGGCGGTCGGCATCCTGGCGGCCTTCGGCCGCACCAGCCGGTCACGCGAGGGTGTCTTCTCCGGAGGAGCGCTCAGCTTTCTGGGCTCGGCCTCGCTCTCCTCCTTCATCCTGGTGACCGCCTTCCTGATCGCCGGCTCCTGGTCCAACCTCAACACCGCGCGCGGGCACACCTGGGACGAGGCCCGGGCGCTCAACGCGGCCTACACGGACGCCGACGCGAGCACCCGTCCGCTGCTGCGCGGTTACGTGACCGACGTGATCGGCCCGGACTTCGAGGCGATGACCCACGGCGGTGCGGCCCCGGCCGCCTGGGCCGGGCTGGACGCCGTCCGCGCGCAGGTGCAGGCGCTCCCCGCCTCCCCCCAGCGGTCGGCCGAACTCGCCGACCTGGCGGACATCTACACCAAGCGCCAGATCCGGCTCGCGGACGCGAGCGTCTCGCTGCCGGAACCGCTCTACCCCGCCCTGGTCGGCACCGCCCTGCTGGTCCTGCTCTACGCCCCCATCGCCGGGCTCACCTTCCACCGCCGGGAGGCGGTCGCGCTGGGACTGGTCGGGGCGGTGGTCGGCTTCGGCGTCTACCTGGTGCTGCACATGACGCACCCCTACACCGGGCCGATGCACGTCACCCCGGTCGCCTACCAGCAGAGCCTCGAACGCTTCACCCAGCTCTCCCAGTCACGGAGTTGACGACCCATCGGCGAGAACGCCGAGCGGGCTCGGGCCCGGGGCGCAGCGCGCACCCCGGGCCCGACCCCGCTCTGTCCTGACGGAGCCGACGGCCCTGACGGGCCGTCAGCAGTCGGTCATCAGGAGACGTTCACCGCAGCGTCGTCGACGACGAAGCTGGTCTGCAGCGAGGAGTCCTCGACGCCGTTGAACTTCAGCGTCACGGTCTGCCCGGCGTAGGACGAGAGGTCCACCGTCTGCTGGGTGTAGCCGGTGGCGGCGTTCACGTTGGAGTAGGTCTTCAGCGTGGTGCCGTTGGCCGTGACCGTGAGCTTGTCGTACGCGGTGCTGCCGGTCTCGGCGGTGTCGATGTGCAGCCAGAAGCTGAAGGACGCCTTGCAGCCGGCCGGGATGGTCACCGACTGCGAGAGGGAGTCCGTGTGGCTGCTGCCGTAGCCGTCCAGCCAGGCCTTCCAGGAACCGCCGTGCGCGGCCTGCGAGGAGCTGTTGTCGACGACGCCCGAGGTGGCCGTCCACGGCGCGGCGCTACCGGTCTCGAAGCCGCCGTTGCCGATCAGCTGCGCCGGGGTGCACCCGCCGCCGCTGCCGCCGACCGTCCAGGTGAAGGAGGTCGAACCGGTGGCGTTCGACGCGTCCTTGGCGGTGACGGTGACGTTGTAGGTGCCCGCGGTGCTCGCGGTGCCACTGATCAGGCCCGAGGAGCTGATCGACAGGCCGGTCGGCAGGCCGGTGGCCGAGTAGGTCAGCGTGCCGGTGCCGCCGGTGGCCTTGATCTGCAGGCTGGCCGCGCTGCCCTGGGCGGTGCTCTGGTTGCCCGGGTTGGTCACGGTCACGCCGCCGGTCGGCAGGCTGCCGACGTTGACGGCGGCCCAGGCGGTGGCGACCTGGTTGTACTCGGCGCTGCCGGCCCCGTAGAGGTCGGTGGCCGCGGCGAGCGTGGCGGTGCGGGCGCCGGCGTAGTTGGTGGTGGAGGTCATGTGCGCGGTGAGCGCCTGGTACCAGACCTTCAGCGCCTTGTCGCGGCCGATGCCGGCCACCGAGATGCTGTTGACGGTCGGGCTGTTGTAGCTGAACCCGTTGATGGTCTTCGGCGTGCTGCCCTCGGAGAGCAGGTAGAAGAAGTGGTTGGCGACACCCGAGGAGTAGTGCACGTCGAGGTTGCCCACGGTCGAGGACCAGGAGTCCGCCGAGCTGCCGTCCTTGGACGGGTGGTCCATGTAACGCAGCGGCGTGCCGTCGCCGTTCAGGTTGACCAGCTCGCCGATCAGGTAGTTCGGCGGGTTGGTGGAGAGGTTGGCGGAGAACTCCACGCCGGTGCCCATGATGTCCGAGGTGGCCTCGTTGAGGCCGCCGGACTCACCCGAGTAGTTCAGGTTGGCGGTGGCGGCGGTGACGCCGTGGCTCATCTCGTGGCCGGAGACGTCGATCTCGGTCAGCGGGTGGGTGTTGCTCGCCCCGTCGCCGTAGGTCATGCAGAAGCAGCTGTCGTCCCAGTACGCGTTGGTGTAGTTCGAGTCGTAGTGCACCCGGCTGGCGGCACCGACACCGTCGTTGCGGATGCCGTTGCGGCCGAAGGTGTTCTTGTAGTAGTCCCAGGTCGCCGCCGCGCCGTACTGCGCGTCCACGGCCGCCGACTGGCGGTTGCTGACCTGGCCGTTGCCCCAGACGTCGGTGGTGCTGGTGAACAGGGTGCCGTTGCCGGAGGTCCCGTTGTTCATGTCGACGGTGGACTGGCCGCCGCGGGTGCCGTCCTTCAGCTGGTAGGTGCTGCCGGACTGCGTGGTGGTCAGCGGGACCTGGCCGACGAAGACACCGGTGCCGGTGCCCGTCTCGATGGTCTCCGTCTTGCTCAGCACGGCGCCCGACGTGGCGTCGGTGATGACCTGCAGGCGGCTGGGGGTGCCGTCCGCCTGCTTGCCGCCGATCAGGGTCTTCCAGGCCAGCTTCGGGGAGTCCGCGGAGATCCAGACGACCAGCTGCGGCGCGGCGTTGAGGGTCGCACCCGACTCGGCGGCCAGCGCGGCGGCCTGCGCCTTGGGCGCGGCGACGGCCGGCGTGGTGCCCAGGCCCGCCAGGTCGGCGGAGCTGGCCCGGTCCACGCTCTTGGTGAGGCCGTTGCTGTCCTGGTGGACGATCAGGTCGCCACCGAGCACCGGCAGCCCGGCGTAGGTGCGGTCGTACCGCAGGTGGCGGTTGCCGTTGGCGTCGACCACGGCGTCCTTGGTGACCAGCTTCTCCTGGCCGCTGAGGCCGATCGACTGGGCGAGCGCGGGGGCCTGCTGCGTGGCGGAGGCCAGCAGCTGGGTACGCGCGGCCACGGCCTGCTGGTCAGCGACCTGCTGGCTGGCGGACGGCGCCGAGGTGGCGGCCTGGGCAATGACCGGAACGCCCGTCGCGAGCAGTGCAGTGGTCGCGGCGAGGGCGGCGAGGGTCATCCGGGCATGGGTGTGGCGTGACAATTCATACTCCTTGACCGCGCGGCCGCGGGGTCACGGCCGGGTGGTGAGAAGCTGGCCGCGGGGTTGCGGCACAGCGCGGCCCTGCCGCTGGTCGGCGGCACGGGCACGTCACGGTTGGCGCTGGGGGTGGCGCTACATGGTGCGAAGGGGTGACGCTCGGTGGGGCGACGCTCTCTGAGATGCGGTGCGATGGAGAGGAACGGCGGCCTCGTCATCGGGGCGCGCCGTTTTCGGCCACGGGGGTACAGCAGGACTACGGAGATCCGTGGCACGTTGGCACCCGGGCGACCCCCCGGAGACCGGCAGGGAAGCCGGCTGATCCGGGGTGGCTGCACCGGGGGGTGGGGGACCCTCTCATCTGCAGCCGGGGGAATCGTGGCAGGAAACGGGCCACCAATGACAGATGCACATCAAGAAATGGCCGATTAGGACAGTTAAGCGAAGTGGTGTCTTGACCTGAACTTGAGTCGGGAACGCATCAGTTGACGATTACTATGAAATCCATTTTCAAGAGCTTGGCAGAACCGTGACCCTTCTCCCAGGGACCGGCTCCGAACTGGGCGGTAGCACCACGCGCCACCCCACCGGACACACCGGCCGACCCCCGGCCCGACCGGTCACCCCGACCGGGATCCGCCCCACCACTCCCGTGAACCAGGCGTCCCGCGGAGGCAGTTGACGCGCGTCGACCGCCCGAACGAACGGCCGTTCCATCGACGCTTTTCAGCCAACAATGCGGCACTGTCGCGCCATCGGGACCGAGGGCGCGTCAACTGCGCCCGGCCGCGGCGGCCCTGGACACGGGCACGACGGGCACGACGGGCACAGACCGGACAGGGCGGGAGCAGAGCGGGAACCGGGCTGGGACAGGAGACGGCCCGGGGCGGCGCGGGGCGGCGGGGGGCGGCCCGTCGCGGCGCGGCAGGGGGCAGCGCAGCAGGGCATGCCGGGGCGCACCAGAGCACGACACGGGCTCAGCACGGCTCGGTACGGCCGGGCGCAGGCCCTCAACCGCGCGCCACAGCCGCCGATCGCCGCTCGAAGACCGCCGGCCGCGCGGTGCGCAGCGCCGTGGCGAGTGCGCCGATCAGCACCGCCTCCTCGCCCAGCAGGCTGGGCGCCAGTCGCGGCCGCAGCGGCGTCAGGGCGGGCAGCGCCGCTTCGATCCGGTCGAGCAGCAGGTCGGCGCTGTGGCCGACCCCGCCGCCGAGCACCACCAGGTCCGGGTCGAGGACCGAGGAGATGACCGCGACCGCGTAGGCGAGTTGCTCGGCCTCGTGCTGCACGGCGGCCAGGGCGGCCGGGTCGCCGGCGCGGGCCGCCTCGAAGACGGCCTTGGCGTCGTCCGCCCCGCGCAGTCCCAACTCCCTGGCCGTGCGCACCACCGACTCGGCCGAGGCGGCGGACTCCAGCATCCCGCGGTGCTGCTCACGCTCCGGCCCGTCCGCACCGCCGGCCTCACCGGCACTGATCACGCCATCAGCACCACCCGTACCACCCGAGACAGCCGAGCCACCCGAACCACCCGAACCACCGGCACTGATCGCACCACCGCCCCCACCCACGCGACCGCCCGGCAGCGGCAGGAAGCCGATCTCACCCGCCGCCCCGTGCGCGCCGCGCTGCAGGCGCCCGCCGGCCACCACGCCCATGCCCAGGCCGGTGCCGATCAACAGGTAGACGAAGAGCCGGCTGCCCGCCCCGGCGCCGCGCGCGTACTCGCCCAGCGCGGCGAGGTTGGCGTCGTTGTGCACGCTGATCTCGGTGGCCAGCCCCGCCCGCAGCCGGTCGAACAGGCCGCGCCGGCCCCAGCCGGGCAGGTTGGCGGCGTACCGGACGCGCTGCTCGCTCTCGTCCCAGACGCCGGGGGTGGCGATCGCCGAGTGCACCACGTCGGCCGCGGTGAGCCCCGCCTCCTCGATCGCGTCCCGGGCGCCGGCGACCACCGCGTCGGCCACCGCGTCGGCGGTCCGGCCGAGGTTGGGCACGTCCCGCCGGGCGACGATCTCACCGGTCAGGTCCGCCACCGCGATCCGCAGCCAGGCCCGCCCGATGTCGATGCCCAGCACGTGCCCGGCGGTCGGGTCGGGCTCGTAGAGGACCGCCACCCGGCCGCGCTCCGGCGCCAGCAGACCGGCCTCACGGGCCAGCCCGGCCTGTTCGAGGGTGGCCAGCGCGGCCGACACCGTCGGCTTGGACAGCCCCGTGTCGCGGGCGAGTTGGGCGCGCGAGGCGGGACCCTCGGTGCGCAGGCGCTCCAGCAGCAGCCACTCGTTGTTGCTGCGCAGCCGCTGCCGGTTCCACGGCTGTTCGGTCATCGCCCCAGGTGCCTCTCGTCCCGTCCCGGTGATCATCCTGCTGGCGCCACTCTATGCGTCGCGCCGGACGTCGCCGCCGTGCGGGACGCCGTCTCCTCGATTCCCTGCCCGGAAGCTCTTGACGCTTCTAGTTAGGGTCTTTAACTTAATCACACCCCGGCGTCTCCCCGCGCCGTTTCCCCCGCACGGAGGTTCCAGGTGTCAGCAAGTCCCGCAGGTTCGGCGCGTCCGGCGGATTCGGCAGGTGGCGCGGGTCTGACCCGAAGAATCGGCCTCTTCCAGGCCACCGCCATCAACATGAGTCAGATGTGCGGCATCGGGCCGTTCGTCACCATCCCGCTGATGGTGGCCGCCTTCGGCGGCCCGCAGGCGGTGATCGGCTGGATAGCCGGCGCCGTGCTGGCCCTGGTCGACGGGCTGGTCTGGGCCGAGCTCGGGGCCTCGCTGCCCGGGTCCGGCGGCAGCTACGTCTACCTGCGCGAGGCGTTCCAGTACCGCAGCGGCAAGCTGATGCCGTTCCTGTTCGTCTGGACCGCGATGCTCTTCATCCCGCTGATCATGTCCACCGGCGTGGTCGGCTTCGTGCAGTACCTCGGCTACCTCTGGCCGGGCATGTCCAAGGGCCAGGGCGACCTGGTCGGACTGGCCTTCATCGTGCTCGTGGTGGTGCTGCTCTGGCGCAAGGTGGACAGCATCGCCAAGATCACCACCGTGATGTGGGGTGTGATGATCACCTCGGTGGGCGCCGTGATCCTCGCCTCCTACACCCACTTCGACGCCTCCCGGGCCTTCACCTGGCCGGCGCACGCGATCGAGCTGACCCACGGCCAGTTCTGGCTCGGCTTCGCGGCCGGTCTGACCATCGGCATCTACGACTACCTCGGCTACAACACCGCCGCCTACCTCGGCGCCGAGGTCAAGAACCCCGGCCGGGTGATGCCCCGCGCCGTGATCTACTCCATCGTCGGCATCATGGGCATCTACCTGCTGCTCCAGGTCGGCGTGCTGGGCGTGGTGAACTGGCAGGACATGCTCGACCCCAACTCGGTGGCCTCGCAGTCGGTCGCCTCCGCGGTCCTGGAGAAGACCTGGGGCAAGAGCGCGGCCGACGTGGTCACCGTGCTGATCCTGATCACCGCCTTCGCCTCGGTCTTCACCGGCCTGCTCGGCGGCTCCCGGGTGCCCTACGACGCGGCGCGCGACGGCGTCTTCTTCCGGGCGTACGGCAAGCTGCACCCCAAGCACCAGTTCCCGGTGCTCGGCCTGGTCACCATGGGCGTGGTCACCGCGGCCGGCTTCTACCTGAGCCGGCACGTGGGCACCAGCGTCAGCCACCCGCCGCTGACCATCCTGATCGACCTGCTCACCACGGTCATGGTGATCGTCCAGGCGCTGGCCCAGATCGTGGCGGTGAGCGTGCTGCGCCGCCGCCAGCCGCAGCTGTCGCGGCCGTACAAGATGTGGCTCTACCCCGCGCCGGGCGTGCTGGCCGCCATCGGCTGGCTGGTCATCTACGGCTACGCGGACCGCAACTCGCCCGGCTTCCACCCCATCGAGTGGTCGCTGGCCTGGGTCGCCGTGGGCAGTGCGGCCTTCTTCCTCTGGGCCCGGGTCGAGCGGATCTGGCCCTTCGGTCCCCACGACATCCGTGAGGAGTACCTGACCGCCACCCCGGCCGAACACCAGCCGGTCTGACGCCCCACCACCTGCGCGCCCCGCCCCGGGGCCCGCCCGGCCACCGCCCGTGCTGCCCGCCTGTCGACCCGGACAGGCGGGCAGTCGCCGTGATCGCCCACAATGAGCCCCATGAGGTTGATCTTCGCGCTGCTCGGCGTCCTGCTGCTCGCGCTCACCGTCGCCAGCATCCTGCGTACCCTCGTCGTCCCGCGGGGCCTGTACTCCTCGCTGGTGATGCGGCTCTGGCGGACCTTCCGCGCCCTGCTGCGCGCCTGCGCGGCGCCGTTCCCCGGCTATCTGCCGCAGGACCGGGCACAGGCCTGGCTGGCGCCGCTGGTGCTGCTGGGCATGCTCTTCTGCTGGCTCTGCGCCCTGCTCGCCTGCTTCACCCTGCTGCTGTACGGCACCTCGGAGTTCAGCTGGGACATCGCCCTGCGGGAGGCCGGCTCCAGCCTCTTCACCCTCGGCTTCGCCAGCGGCGACCGGCTGCGGCTCTCCGCGCTGGACTTCCTCGCCGCCGCCAGCGGACCGCTGGTGATCGCCCTGCAGATCGCCTACCTGCCCACCCTGTACGGCTCGTACAACCGCCGCGAGGTCGAGGTCACGCTGCTGCAGTCGCGCGCCGGGGAGCCCGCCTGGGGGCCCGAGCTGCTGGCCCGGCAGTCCCTGGTGGACACCGAGACCGCGCTGCCCCAGCTCTACCGCGACTGGGAGCGGCTGGCCGCCGAGCTCGGCGAGAGCCACTCCAACTACCCGGTGCTGCTCTCCTTCCGCTCGCCGCAGCCGCACCGCAGCTGGATCGTGGGCCTGATCGCGGTGATGGACGCCGCCGCCATCCAGCTGGCCATCAGCCCGCGCACCGCGCCCCCCGAGGCCCGGCTGGTGCTGCGGGCCGGCTTCACGGCGCTGCGCGACATCGCCCGGGTGGTCCGACTGCCGTTCGACCCCGACCCGGAGCCGACCAGCGCGATGCGCCTGACCTACGCCGAGTTCGACGCCGCGGTCACCATGATCACCGCCGCCGGCTTCGAGGCCGAACGGCCCACGGTGCTGGCCTGGCCGCACTTCCACGGCTGGCGGGTGAACTACGAGTCCGTCGCCTACGAGCTCTGCCGCCGCGTCGACGCCGTCCCGGCCCTGTGGACCGGCCCGCGCGACTTCCCCGCCGCCGCGATCCCGCCCCGCCGCCCGGCCGACCGGCGCCCGGGCTGACCGCCGCCCGGGCTGGCCCCGCCCGAGCGG
>NZ_BAAALF010000263.1:0-8551 GCF_039528135.1 Kitasatospora nipponensis
AGCAGGACCGGACCGCGGTCCGGTCCCCACGCCAACCGGTAGAGCGCGTCGGGCGCGGCCGGCGCCCCCGCCCGCAGGGTGAGCGCGCCGATCGAGGCGACCGGTCGACCGGCCGGATCGGCGATCTCCAGCGCCACGGTGTCCGGTCCGCTCGGCGCGATCCGCACCCGCAGCGCGGTGGGGCCGGCCCGGTGGAGCGTCACCTCCCGCCAGGAGAAGGGGATCCGGACCGCGGTCCGGTCCTGCTGCAGGCCGACCACCGCGTGCAGGGCGGCGTCCAGCAGGGCCGGGTGCAGGCCGAACCGCGCCGCGTCGGTGGCGGGCAGCTCGGCCGGGCCGACCTGCGCGTACAGCTCCTCGCCGAGCCGCCAGACCGCGGTCAGCGCCCGGAACGCGGGACCGTAGGCGCCGCCGCGCTCGCCGAGCTCGCCGTAGAGCTCCGCGATCTCGACGGGCACCGCACCGGCGGGCGGCCAACTGGCCGCCAGCGGCGCCGGCTCCCGGGCCGCCGCGGCCCCGGGCGCGGCGACCGTGCCGGAGGCGTGCCGGGTCCACGGCGCGCCCCCCGTCCCCGGTCCGGCCGCTGCGGCCGGCCCCGGGAACGCCTCCGACGGCTGTCCGCTCTCGGGCTGCGAGCGCAGTTGGATCGGCCGGCGGCCGCTGTCGTCCGCGGCGCCGAGCACCGCCTGGATCCGCACCGCGCCGCCGACCGGCAGCGCCAGCGGCGCCTCCAGGTCCAGCGACTCCACGCCCGCACCGCCGGCGTGCCCGGCCGCCTGCAAGGCGAGCTCCAGGAAGGCCGTGCCGGGCAGCAGCACCGACCCCGCGACCACGTGGTCGGCCAGCCACGGCTGGGTCCGCAGCGACAGCCGTCCGGTGAACAACCAGCCGCCTCCGTCGGGAAGTTCGGTGCCCGCCCCGAGCAGCGGGTGCCCGGTGGCCGGCAGGCCCGCGGTGTCCGCGCGGCCGGCCGGCTGGTCGAGCCAGTGGCGGTCGCGGCGGAACGGGTAGGTGGGCAGCGCGACCGCGCGGGTCGGGCGCCCGGCGAAGGCGGCCGTCCAGTCGACGGCGGTGCCGTGCACGTGCAGGCGAGCCAGCGCCTCGGTGAAGGTCGCCGCCTCCGGGCGGTCGGCCCGCAGCACGGCGGCCAGCGCGCGCTCGCCCGGCTCGCCCTCCAGGCTCGCGCCGGCCAGCGCGGTCAGCACCGGCCCGGGGCCCAGCTCCAGGTACCCGCTGACGCCCTGCTCGTGCAGCGCGCGCACCCCGTCGTGGAAGCGCACGGTCTCCCGGATGTGCCGCACCCAGGCCTCGGGGCTGCGCAGTTGCTCGGCGGTGGCCGGGGCGCCGGTCAGGTTGGAGATCACCGGGATCCGCGGCTCGGCGTACGTCAGGCGCTCGGCGACCGCGCGGAAGGGCTCCAGCGCCGCGTCCATCAGCGGCGAGTGGAAGGCGTGGCTGACCGGGAGCAGCTTGACCCGCCGGCCGCGGGCCCGCCAGCGCTCGGCGAGCTCGCGCACCGGGTCCGCCGCGCCGGAGACCACCACCGCGTCCGGGCCGTTGACGGCCGCCAGCGCCACCCGGCCGGCGGGCAGGTCGGCCAGGTCGGCGGCCAGCTCCGCCTCGGTGGCCTGCACGGCGGCCATCGCCCCGCCGGGCGGCAGCGCCTGCATCAGCCGGGCCCGGGCGGCCACCAGCGTGACGGCGTCGGGCAGCGTGAGCACGCCGGCCAGGTGCGCGGCGCTCAACTCGCCGACCGAGTGGCCGATCAGGTGGTCCGGACGCACGCCGAAGGACTCGGCCAGCCGGTGCAGTGCGACGTGCAGGGTGAAGAGCGCGGGCTGGGTGTAGGCGGTGGTGTCGAGCAGTTCGGCCTCCCGCGTGCCCGGCTCGGCGAACAGGACGCTGCGCAGCGGGACGGCGAGTTCGGCGTCGAAGAGCGCGGCCACCTCCTCCAGCGCGGCCGCGAAGTCGGGGTAGGCGGCGTACAACTCGCGCCCGGCGCCGGAGCGTTGGCTGCCCTGGCCGGAGTAGAGGAAGGCGGTGCGGACGCCCGGCCGGGCGGTCCCGGTGATCAGCCCCGCCGCCGGCCGCCCCTCGGCCAGCGCCCGCAGCGCGGCCAGCGCGCCCGTGTCGGCCGGCGGCGCGGTGTCGGCCGGCGCGTCGCTGTCCAGCGGGTCGGCAGCCTCAACCGGCGCCGCCGACACGGCCGGCAGCACCGCGCGCCACTCGAACCGGGTCCGGGTGGCGGCCAGCGCCAGCCCGAGCCCGGCCGGCTCCGCCACCCCCGCCATGGGCAGCAGCCGGGCGGCCTGCTCGCGCAGCGCCGGCTCGTCCCGCGCCGAGAGCACCCACGGCACCGGCACCGTGACCGTGGCCGCAGCCACCGGCGGCTCCGCCGCACCCGGCCCCACCGGCGGCTCGGGGGCCGCCTCCAGGATCAGGTGCGCGTTGGTCCCGCTGATGCCGAACGAGGAGACCCCGGCCCGCCGCGGCCGCCCAGTGCTCGGCCAGGCCCGTGACCGCGTCAGCAGCTCCACCGAGCCCGCCGACCAGTCGACGTGCGGCGAGGGCCGGTCCAGGTGCAGCGTGCCGGGCAGCTCGCCGTGCCGCAGCGCCTGCACCAGCTTGATCACCCCGGTCACCCCGGCGGCGGCCTGGGTGTGGCCCAGGTTGGACTTCGCCGAGCCGATCAGCAGCGGCTGCCCCGGATCCCGCCCGGGACCGTAGGCGGCGATCAGCGCCTGCGCCTCGATCGGGTCGCCCAGGGTGGTCCCGGTGCCGTGCGCCTCGACGGCGTCCACCTGGTCCGGGGTCAGGCCGGCCGCCGCCAGGGCCTGGCGGATCACCCGCTCCTGGGCGGGCCCGTTGGGGGCGGTGAGCCCGTTGGACGCGCCGTCCTGGTTGACCGCCGAGCCGCGCACCAGCGCGAGCACCGGGTGGCCCAGCCGGCGCGCGTCGGAGAGCCGCTCCAGCAGGACCAGCCCCACGCCCTCGGCCCAGGCGGTCCCGTCGGCGGCCGCCGCGAACGGCTTGCAGCGCCCGTCGGCGGCCAGCCCCCGCTGGCGGCTGAACTCGGTGAACATCCCCGGCCCGGACATCACGGTGGCACCCCCCGCCAGCGCGAGGTCGCTCTCGCCCGAGCGCAGCGACTGGGCGGCCAGGTGCAGGGCGACCAGCGAGGAGGAGCAGGCGGTGTCGACGGTGATCGCCGGGCCCTCCAGGCCGAGCGCGTAGGCCAGCCGGCCGGAGGCGACGCTGGTCAGCGTCCCGGTCAGGGCGTGGCCCTGGTAGCCCTCGGCGGTCTCGTGCAGCCGCGGTCCGTACTCCTGCGGCATCACGCCGACGAAGACGCCGGTGCGGGTGCCGCGCAGCGCGGCGGGCACGATCCCGGCCCGCTCGACCAGCTCCCAGGAGGTCTCCAGCAGCAGCCGCTGCTGCGGGTCGACGGCCGCCGACTCGCGCGGGCTGAGGCCGAAGAAGGCGCCGTCGAAGCGGTCGGCGTCGTGGAGGAAGCCGCCCTGGCGGGTGTACGAGCTGCCCGGGCGCAGGCCCTCGGGGTCGTAGAGGGCCTCCAGGTCCCAGCCCCGGTTGTCGGGGAAGGGGCCGATCGCGTCGCGCCCGGCGCGCAGCAGCTCCCACAGCTCCTCGGGGCTGTCCGCGCCGCCCGGCCACCGGCCGCTGAGCGCGACTATCGCGATCGGATCCCGGTCGTCCACGGCCACCGGCGCGGCCGGCGCGCCGCTCGGTGCGGCGGCCGCGCCGCCCACCTCGCCCGCCAGCTCCCGCAGGTGGGTCGCGACGGCGCGCGGGGTCGGTCGGTCGTAGGTGAGGGTCGACGGCAGCGCGAGCCCGGTGGCGCCCGCCAGCCGGTCACGGAACTCCACGGCGGCCACCGAGTCGAAGCCGAGGTCCTTGAAGGTGCGGTCGGGGTCGACCCCGCCGGCGCCCGGCGCACCGAGCACCAGCGCGGCGGCGGCCAGCACGCTCGCCAGCGCGGCCTCCTCGCCCTGGCCGGCCGGCGCTTCGACCGGCGCGAGCGTCCCCGTGGGCGGAGCCGCCGGCAGCGCCGGCGTCCGGCCGTCCAGCCAGAGTCGGCGCCGCTGGAAGGCGTACGTCGGCAGCACGACCCGACGCGTGCGCGGCCCGAACAGCGCGGCCCAGTCCACCGCGCCGCCGCGCACGTGCAGGTCGCCCAGCGCGCTGTGGAACTGCGCGAGCCCCCCGTGGTCGCGGCGCAACGTGCCGGTCACCGCCGCGGTCGGCGGCAGGATCTGGCCCAGGCCCACGGTCAGCACGGGGTGCGGGCTGCTCTCCACGAAGGCCTGGTGGCCGTCCGCGGACGCGGCCCGCACGGCCGCCTCGAACTCCACCGTCCCGCGCAGGTTGCGGTACCAGTAGCGCGGCCCGAGCTCGGTGGTGTCGAGCAGGCCGCCGGTGACCGTGGAGTAGAAGGCGATCGCGGCCGGGCGCGGTGTGATCGCGGCCAGCAGTGCCGGCAGGCTCTCGCTCAGCGGCTCCACCTGCGGCGAGTGGGAGGCGTAGTCGACCGGGACCACCTTGGCCCGCACGCCCTGCGCCTGGCACTGGGCGACCAGCTCCTCCAGCGCCCCGCGCTCGCCGGAGACCACCGTGGAGCCGGGGCCGTTGATCGCCGCGACGGCCAGCCGGCCGTCCCACCGGGCGAGTCGCTCGCGCACCTCGTCCACCGCCAGCGGGACGGCGAGCAGGCCGCCGCTGCCCGAGCCGCCCAGCTCGGCGATCGCCCGGGCGCGCAGCGGCACCACCGCGGCGGCGTCCTCCAACGAGAGCGCGCCGGCCACGTACGCGGCCGCGATCTCGCCCTGCGAGTGGCCGATCACGGCGTCCGGACGCACGCCGGCGGCCTGCCAGAGCGCGGCCAGCGAGACCATCACCGCGAAGAGCGCGGGCTGCACGACGGACACGTCCGTCAGCGCGGGCGCGCCCGGCGCGCCGTGCAGCACCTCGGTCAGCGACCAGCCGGTGTGCGGGGTCAGCGCCCGCTCGCAGGCGGCCAGGTGCTCGGCGAAGACCGGCGACTGGGCGAGCAGCGCCCGCGCCATCGCGTCCCACTGGGAGCCCTGGCCGGGGAAGACGAAGAGCGTCCCCCCGTCCGCCCGCGCGACCCCCTGGAGGTGCCCGGCGGCCTGGCCGCCCTGCGCCAACGCCACGAGCCCGGCGAGCAGTTCGGCCCGGTCGGCGCCGGTGACCACGGCCCGGTGCTCGAAGGCGGTCCGGGTGGTGGCCAGCGCGTGGCCCAGCTCCACCTGGTCGAGGTCGACGCGCTCCTCCACCAGCGCGCGCAGCCGGCCGGCCTGGGCGCGCAGGGCCTCGGGGCCGCGCGCGGCGAGCGGCCAGAGCAGCGGGCCGGCGGCCGCGGAGGCCGATCCGGGGGCCTGCTCGGGGGCCGACTGCGGCGCCTGCTCCGGGGCCGGCCCCACCAGCACGTGCGCGTTGGTGCCACCCACCCCGAACGAGCTGACCCCGGCGATCAGCGGCCGGTCGGCGCGCGGCCAGGGCCCGCCCTCGGTGCGGACCCGCAGGCCCAGCCGGTCGAAGGCGATGTCCGGGTTGGGAGTGGCGAAGTTCAGGCTGGCCGGCAGCGTGCGGTGCCGCACGCTCAGCACCGCCTTCAGCAGCCCGACCAGGCCCGAAGCCCCTTCCAGGTGACCGACGTTGGTCTTGACCGAGCCGACCAGCAGCGGCTCGTCGGCCCCCCGCCCGACGCCCAGCGCCGCGCCCAGGCCGGCCGCCTCGATCGGGTCGCCGACCCGGGTTCCGGTGCCGTGCAGCTCCACGTACTGCACCTCGCCCGGCGCGACCCCGGCCCGCAGCAGCGCGTCGCGCACCAGCTCGGCCTGCGCCCGCGCGCTGGGCACGGTCAGCCCGTCGGTGGCGCCGTCGCTGTTGACCGCGCTGCCCAGCAGGACGGCGTGCACCCGGTCGCCGTCCGCCAGCGCGCGCTCCAGCGGCTTGAGCGCCAGCAGGACCGCGCCCTCGCCGCGGGCGTAGCCGTTGGCGCGGGCGTCGAAGGTGAAGCAGCGGTCGTCGGGCGAGAGCGCGCCGAACCGGTCCACCGTCGTGGTGCTGTCCGGGGCGAGGTTGAGGTTGACGCCCGCCACCAGCGCCAGCTCCGACTCGCCGCTGCGCAGGCTCTCCAGCGCCAGGTGCACGGCCACCAGCGAGGAGGACTGCGCGCTGTCCACCGTCAGGCTCGGGCCGCGCAGGTCGAGCGCGTAGGAGACCCGGCCCGCGATCAGGCCCTTGTTGAGCCCGGTGAGGGTGTGCCGGGTGATGGCGCCGCCGCGGGCGACCAGCGCGGCGTAGTCGCCGCCGATCGCGCCGACGAAGACCCCCGCGCGCCGGCCCGCCAGCTCGGCCGGCCGCACGCCGGCGTCCTCCAGCGCCTCCCAGGCCAGCTCCAGGACAAGCCGCTGCTGCGGATCGGCGCCCGCCGCCTCGGCGGGGGCCAGGCCGAAGAACTCCGGGTCGAACCGGTCCACGTGGTCGAGGTAACCGCCGGCCCGGGGCCGCTCACCGGGCCCGAACCGCTCCGACGGGAAGACCCCCACCGCGCTGTGCCCGCCCTCGAGCAGCCGCCAGAACGCCGCCGGGTCCGCCGCACCGGGCAGGCGGCAGGCGAGGCCGACCACGGCGACCGGCGACGGGTCGGCCGTCGGGACGGACGGGTGGGGCAGTTCCAGGCGCGCCATGGTCGGTTTCCACTCCTGAGGAAGGGGGCTTCTGCGGCACTCCTCAGCCTTCCTCGACGCGCCCGGGAACCGACCCCTAGGCAACCCCTGTGGTACCCCTACCGGTGGCCGCGAGCAGCAGCGGACCGTCGCCGGGGGCGCTGTCGGGCAGCCCGCGGCCGAGCGCGAGCCGCCGGCCCAGGTCGACCCGCCGGCGCACCCCGAGCTTGCGGTAGACCCGGGTGAGGTGCTGCTCGACGGTGCTCACGGTGATGTAGAGCTTGCGGGCGACCTCCCGGTTGCTCAGCCCGTGCGCCGCCAGCTCGGCCACCCGGCGCTCGGCCTCGCTGAGCTCCTCCACCAGGCCGTCCGCCGGTGCGTCCGCCGCCGACCCGGCCGACCCGTCCCCGAGCCACTCGCCGAGCAGCGCGCCGCCCGGCGCACCGGAGTCGACGGCTGCGACCGTCCCGACCTGCTCCACCGGCCCCGCCGAGCCCACCGGCCCAACCGATCCCACCGGCCCGGCCTAGCGCAGCCGGCGGTCGGCGAGCCGGGCCCGCACCGGGTCGCCCTGCGCCTGGTGCGCGGCACCGAGGTCGGCGAGCGCGCCGGCCAGCTCCAGCTCGTCGCCGGCCTCCTCCAGGTACCCCACCGCCGTCTCCAGCAGCCGCGACCGCTCGGCGGCGCCGCCGGCCGCGGCCCGCACCCGCAGCGCCAGGCCGCGGACCCGGGCCTGGCCCACCGGCCCGAGCCGGCTCAGCTGCTGGTCCGCCAGCACCACGGCGGCCTGCGGCCGGCCGAGCGCCAGCTGCGCCCGGGCCGCGCCGACGCGCCACGGCGCGAGGCCGGGCAGGTGGTCCAGGTCCCAGCGGGCCATCGCCTCGCCGCAGGCCCGGAACTCGGCCAGCGCCTCCTGCGGCCGCCCCACCGCCAGCAGGTGACCGCCGCGCGCGTAGCGGTAGTGCACGCCCGCGGGCGTGCGGTCCATCTCCGGCGGCGCGGCCACCTCCAGGTAGTGGGCGGCGTCCTGGTGGCGGCCCAGCGCGGTGCGCACCGCGACCACGGTGGAGAGCGGGAGGCCGACGCCGACGCCCCAGCCCTCCGGGCTGACCCCGGCCAGCGCCGCCCGGGCCGACTCCTCGGCCGCGCGCAGGTCGCCCTGGCGCAGCGCGATCTCGGCCCGCAGCGCGGAGAACAGCGCGTGCCAGGTCGAGCGGCAGCGCGTCCCACCGGCGGCGGCCGGGCCGCCACCGGCCCGCTCGGCGATCGGCTCGCACCAGCGCGCGGCGCGGTCCGCACGGTCGGCGTAGACCAGGACGGTCAGCGCGGCGGTCAGCGACTCCACGCTGTCGCTCTCCAACCGGGCCGCCCGCAGCACCCGTTCGGCCCGCCGCACGGCGTCCTGCGGTGCGGCGCCGGCCAGCAGCGCCGCCAGCACCAGCATGCCGTCGCCGCGCCCGTCGCGCGGCTCGCCGCCCGCTGCGGCGCCCGGCCGCGTGGGGGCGGGCAGCAGCGCGGGGTACCAGTACGCCAGCCAGGAGCGCAGTTCGCGGGTCGCCCGCGGGCCACCGTGCTCGGCCTCGACCCGCTCCAGCGCGCGCAGCCCGTCGGCGACCTGTCCGTGCCAGAAGAGGTGGCGGACGGACTTCAGGGCGTGCTGCGGGTCGTGGTCGTCCTGCGGCCCGGTGCCCGGCAGCCGTGGGACGCACTGGATCACCACCCGCTCGGGGTCACTGCGGCGCGGTGGCGCCAGGTCGGCGGTGAGCGTGCGGGCCGGCGGCGCCAGACGGACGGCCGGGGCGGGCGTGGCGGCCGGGGCAGCCGGGGCGGGCATGGCGGCC
>NZ_BAAALF010000264.1:0-8544 GCF_039528135.1 Kitasatospora nipponensis
GTGGTGGGTGAGGAGCATCGCCCAGACCTCCTGTTCGACCATGGCCGGGGACTTCGAGCGGAGCACCGGCCGGGCTCGGCCCTGGCGGGCGTCGAGTTCGTCGATCAGGGTGTCGAGGCGCCAGCGCTCGCTGTAGAGCCGGGCCAGATCGGCCGCGGCGGCCCCGGCCGGCGCCGTCGGTGCGGCGGGCGCGCCCGGCAGCCCGGGCGCGGCGGTGCGGCGGGCCTGCGCCGTCGCCACCGAACCGGGCCTGATGGCCTGCCAGGCGCTGGTGCGCACCGACGTGGTGCAGCCGCACGCCTTCAGCCTCACCGCGGTGTCGCCGAACGCGACGCCGGCCGGCTTCGGCCCGGCCGACCTGCTCAGCGCCTACAACCTGCCGGCCGGCGGCGGCGCCGGGGCGACGGTGGCCATCGTGGACGCCTACGACGACCCCAACGCCGAATCCGACCTGGCCGTCTACCGCAGCCAGTTCGGGCTGCCCGCCTGCACCACCGCCAACGGGTGCTTCCGCAAGGTCAACCAGAGCGGCGGCACCGGCTACCCGAGCGGCGACCCGGGCTGGGCCACCGAGATCTCGCTGGACATCGACATGGTCTCGGCGATCGCGCCGAACGCCCACATCCTGCTGGTCGAGGCGACCACGCCGACCACGGCCAACCTGGGCACCGCGGTCAACACCGCGGTGGCGCTGGGCGCGAAGTACGTCTCGAACAGCTACGGCGGACCGGAGTCCTCCGCCGACACCGGTTACGACGCCAGCTACTTCAACCACCCGGGCGTGGCGGTCACCGTCTCGTCCGGCGACTCCGCCTACGGGGTCGAGTACCCGGCCGCCTCGCGCTACGTGACCGCGGTCGGCGGGACCAGCCTCAGCCACGCCTCCACGGTCCGCGGCTGGAGCGAGAGCGCCTGGTCGGGCGCCGGCTCCGGCTGCTCGGGCTACGACGCCAAGCCGAGCTGGCAGGCCGACACCGGCTGCGCCCGGCGGACGGTCGCCGACGTCTCCGCGGTCGCCGACCCGGCCACCGGCGTCGCCGTCTACGACACCTACGGCACCTCCGGCTGGGCCGTCTACGGCGGCACCAGCGTCGCCTCGCCGATCATCGCCGCGGTGTACGCGCTGGCCGGCACCCCGGCGGCCGGTAGCTACCCGGCCGCGTACCCGTACGCGCGGCCGTGGGCCCTGAACGACGTGACGACCGGCAGCAACGGCTCCTGCTCGCCGGCCTACCTCTGCACCGCCGGAGCCGGCTACGACGGCCCGACCGGCCTGGGCACCCCGAACGGCACCAACGGCTTCACCTCGACGCCGGCCCGGGTGGTCAGCTTCCGGGCGCACGCGAACAACGACTACGTGACGGCCGAGAACGCCGGTGCCTCCTCGCTGATCGCCAACCGGACGGCGATCGGCCAGTGGGAGCAGTTCGACCTGATCGACCTGGGCAGCGGCAACATCTCGCTGCGGGCGCACGCCGACAACTACTACGTGACGGCGGAGAACGCGGGCGCCGCGCCGCTGATCGCCAACCGCAAGGCGATCGGCCTGTGGGAGACCTTCGCGCTGATCCACAACGCGGACGGCAGCGTCAGCCTGAAGTCGGCGGCCGACAACGAGTACGTGACGGCGGAGAACGCCGGTGCCGCCTCGCTGATCGCCAACCGGACGGCGATCGGGCCGTGGGAGGAGTTCGACCTGATCGGCTGACCGGTCGCCGTGGCCGCCGCGGTCTTCGGGGTCGCTCCGCTCGCACCGGTCGGCTGATCTGATCAGCCGACAGGCGCGTCTCGGCTGAGCCCCTGAGTCTCCACCCGGCGGGCCGGCGCTCTCCACCCCATGTTCCACCCGGGGGTGGAGGGCGCCGGCCCGCGCCGGGTCTAACGTCGTTCGCACACGACGGCGTTCGGGCGGTGGGGCCCTCCAGGGGCCCCGGGCGTGGGCGCGGCGTGTGCGACAACGTGTGCGACACGTCGACGGAAGCGGGGTGCACCATGAGCGTGGGACTGCTGCTCGACCTCAGCGTGCTGGGGTGGATCGCCGCCGAGGTGGTGATGCAGGTCCGTCAGTACCGCATGGGTGGCCGGGCCGAACAGACGGAGTGGCGCTCGCTCGGCGTGGTGGCCGCCGCCGCGGTGGCCGGGCAGCTGCTGGCCGTCCTCGCGCACCCGCTCTTCCCGTGGGGCGGCTTCGGTGGGCGGCAGGCCGTGCTGACGGCGGCGCTGCTCCTGCTCTGGCTCGGGGTGGCGGTCCGGCTGTGGGCGGTGCACAGCCCGGGGCGTTACTTCCGCGGGGTGGTGCACGTCCAGAGCGGGCATCAGGTGGTGCGAGCCGGTCCCTACCGCCATGTCCGCCATCCGGCCTACAGCGGGCTGCTGGTCGCGATCGTGGGCCTCGCCCTCGGCACCGGCAACCTGGTCGCCCTGCTGCTCATCACCCTCTGCACGACGCTCGGGCTGCTCTACCGGATCCGGGTGGAGGAGCGGGTGCTGACCCAGGGCCTGGGCGCCGCGTACGCGCAGTACGCCACCGGCAGGCCGCGCCTGATACCCGGCCTCCGGTGACGCCGGCGCGGTGCGCCGGACGGCGGACGCGCCGGAGAGGTGCACTGTCGCATCGGCCCCGCGCCGCGCATACTCGACGCGTTGTCCAAGATCGAAGGGGAGAGCGGTGCGTGGAGGACGAGTGGCCATCGTGGGCGGGAGCATCGCGGGTTGCGCCGCGGCGCTCGCCGCGGCGCGGGCCGGCGCGGACGAGGTCGTGGTGTACGAGCGGGCCGCAGGCCGCCTGCAGGACCGGGGCGTGGGCCTCGCGCTGCACAACGACCGGTACGCCGAGCTGGAGGCCGACGGCTATCTCGACGCCGGCATGCCCTGGGTCCAACTGGCGCACCGGCCCTGGCTGGTGCGCACGGAGGCGGAGCGGGCCGGCCGTGCGGTCGGGGTGCTGCCCTTCCCGTTCCGCTCCTACAACTGGGGTTCCCTCTGGCAGGAGCTGCGCAGCCGGATCCCCGAGGCCGTGGAGTACCGCACCGGCGCCGCCGTCACCGAGGTGCGGCCGGCCGGGGACGGCGCGAGCCTGCTGCTCGCGGACGGTGGTGAGGAACGGTTCGACCTGGTGGTCGGCGCGGACGGGTACCGCTCGGTGGTGCGGGCCGCGATGTACCCGGACGCCCTGGCCCGGTACGGCGGCTACCTGGCCTGGCGGGGCACCCTGCCGGTCGAACAACTGCCGGACCCGCACGAGGCGTTCCCCGAACAGGACGCGGCCACGGTGGTCTTCCCCGGCGGACACATGATCGTCTACCGGATCCCGGGTCCCGGCGGGGTGGGAACCAACGTCAACTGGGTCCTCTACGCCACCCCGCCGCCCGCCGCCGCCCTACGCTTCGACGACCCGTCGGTAGCCCCCTCGCGGACGGCCACGGATCTCCTGATCAGCTTCCAGAACACCCTGATGGAGGAACACTTCCCCGACTACTGGCGGGAGATGGTCCACCGCACGCCGCGGGAGGAGATGTTCGTGCAGCCCATGTACGACATGGCGGCGCCGCACTTCGCCCGTGGTCGGCTGGTGCTGCTCGGTGACGCCGCCTCGATCGCCCGTCCGCACACGGGCAGTGGCGCGATCAAGGCCTTGCAGGACGCCAGCGTGCTGGGTCGTGCCCTGCGGTCGAGCGACGACCTGGCCGTTGCCCTGCACGCCTATGACGCCGAGCGGGCGCCGGTCGGCCGGGCGATCCTGGAGCTCGGCCGCAACCTCGGTCGCGCCCAGGTCCAGGAGACACCGGCGTGGGCGGAGATGGACCAGCGGGCCGTGGAGGCCTGGTGGCAGAACGCCGGCGGCGGTACCGGCTTCGGCGGCCACGCCCTCGGCAGCCGCCCCGGGGACGCCGAGGACACCCCGACCGCCACTCCCACCGCTACCCCGAGCGGCTTCCTGCGGGAGGTGATCGACGGAGGGGTCCGCGAGTAGGCCGCCCCGGGCCGGTCCCTCACCCCGTCAGTGGGCGGGGTTCGCGGGCGGGGCCGCGCAGCCAGGTGTCGAGGGCGGCGAAGTCCGCGTCCGTGAGGCCGCATCGGGGGTCGACACGGTGGAGCAGGGTTGCCGCGCGCTGGTGGCCGTCCACCCAGGAGCGGTCGGCGGCGGAGAGCTCGTCGTCGACCCAGGTGAACGGGCGGCCGGCCGCCCAGGCGACCAGTGTGCGGGTCTTCCAGTGCAGGCCGAGCCGCGCATCCTCCCGCTCTTCCTCGAGGGACGGCTCGGGCCAGCTCACCACGGGCAGCTCGGGCAGTCCGATCCGTGGCGCCACGCACGCGTTGGCATCCGCCAACCAGGTGGTGGCCCAAACCAGTTCGCACGGCAGGGCGGCCAGCCGGGCCCCGTGCCCGGGGTCGAGCCTGACGAGCAGCGGGTTCGCGTCGTCCGGCGCCGCGGCGGCCCAGCGCGGGTCCGGCGGCCCGCCGAACGGGATGAGCGGCCCGTCGACGTCGAGGAAGAGCAGCGGAAGCGCGAGGGGGTCGGTCACCGCGGCACTTGCTTCGTGATCGCGCCCGCCAGCGGAGAGAGCCGGTCCTCCAGGCTCTGGTAGTCGCTGCTGTGGCCGTCGGCCCACTGGGCCATGGCGACCACCAGGGCCTGTCCGTTGCTCCCGAAGGACTGCACCAGGCCGCTGTCGGCCGGGAGTTCCCGCAGGCCGGAGCCCTGCGGGGGGATCTGGACCGCGACCTCGTAGTCCTGCGGGTTGGCACCCAGGGTGGTAGCCAGGTCGAAGGCGTCCAGCGGGTCGCGCAGGGTGAAGACCGCCATGTCGTACTCGTTGTTGTCGGCGTCCTTGTAGAGCGCGAGGGTCACCCCGAGGCAGCCGTGGCCCTGGGTGATCATGCCGGCCAGTGGGGCGGCCACCGTGTCCGACCCCGTGCAACTCGGGTTCGCCACGCTCGCCACCCGGGTGTAGCCGGCGACCTGGGCGGGGAAGACGGTGGGCGGTATCGCCGTGGTGAGGCGCGCGGTCGAGGGTGCGGCGGTGGCGGCGGGTGCGGTCGGGCTCCCGTCCGCGGAGGGAGCCGGGCCGACGGTCGCAGCACGAGGGGCTGTCGAAGGCGGGGAGACGGCGGGCGTCGGGGAGGGTGCGGCGGTGGCAGCGGCGGCCAGATCGCGGATCGGGTGGTCGGGCTGGAGCCGGTAGGCCGCCAACCCCGCCCCGAGCGCGAGCACGCAGCAGCCGACCAGGATCGCCAGCCGCGTCCGGCGGCGCCGGGGCGGCCGGGTGCGCTCGGCGGCGCTGGGCTCGTGGACCGCGTTGTTCTTCTCGTACTCCCGGACGAAGTCCTGCCACAGGTCGTCGCCGGTTCCATGATCTGTCACGCCGCGAACCCTATCGATCACCACGGACGCCTCGGCAGCACCCTCCGCCTCCCGCCGTGTGCCTCCCGCAGGCCCGGACCGGGTCGGTGCGTGTCCGGCGCATCGCGTGGCGGGGTGGGTCGTTAGGTTCGATGGCACGCGGGGCCGCGAGGGCCCGGTGCCGGCCGAGGACGCGCCGGGCGAGGAAGCGTCGGACGAGGGGTGGCGGAATGAGGGAGCGCGGCGCGGTACGAACGGGCAGCCGCCCCCAGAGTGGCGGGCGGCCCCCGGCGCGCGGGCCGGTCGGCGGCATCCTGGCACGTGTCCCGCTGACCACGGTGTACGTGCTGCTGCTGACCGCGGTGGCCTGGTGGCTGGCCTCGCAGAGCCGGGCGGGCCGGGCCCGGTTCGTGCGGCACAACAGCAGCAACGTGCACCACATGGAGGTCGGCCAGTGGTGGACGCTCTTCACCAGCGGGCTGGTCGTCGACGGCGTCCCGGCCTGGGCCGGCATCGCCGCGGTCGCGGCGGCGCTCGGGCTGGCCGAGTGGCGCTGGGGCTCGCTGCGGGCCGGCGCCGTCTTCGTCGCCGGGCACGTGGGGGCCACCCTGCTGACCGAGGGCGCGATGTGGGTGATGCTCAGCACCGGCATCCCCGGGGCGCTGTCGCACGAACGCGACGTGGGGATCAGCTACGGGCTGGTCGCCACCGTCGGCTGCCTGCTCGCGCTCGGCGCCGCACCGATACGGTACTTCGGGCTGCCGGCGCTGGCCCTGGCGCTGGTCGTGGCCTGGGCGCTCGACCAGCAACTCGCCGACGCCGGCCACCTGATCGCCCTCGGGATCGGCGTGCTGGCCGCGCAGACCGGCTGGCTGCGCGACCTCCCGCCCCGCCCCGGGCCGCCGCCGCGCGACGGTCGCCGACCGCTCGACGGCTGAAGCGCGCCGCGGCCGCCGGTCGTCACAGCGGCAGGAGCCGGGCGTGCAGGAGGCAGAACTCGTTGCCTTCCGGGTCGGCCAGGACGTGCCAGTTCTCGGTGCCGCTCTGGCCGACGTCGACGGGCTCGGCGCCGAGGGCGAGCAGCCGCTCCAACTCGGCGTCCTGGTCACGGTCGGTGGCGTTGACGTCGATGTGCAGTCGCAGCTTGCCCGGCCGCGGGTCGGTGCTGGGACTGAGGATGAGGGTCGGCTGGGGGCCGCCGAAGCCGACGCCGGGCGGCCCGATCTCGATGCTTCCGTCGTCCTCCCGCCCGAGTTCGACGTACCCGAGGACCTCGCTCCAGAACGCGGCGAGCCGCTCGGGGTCGGCGCAGTCGATGACCAGTTCACTGATGCGGCATGCCATGCCCGGCAGTGTACGCAGTACCGGACGGTACACGCAGGAGCAGGAGCAGGAGCAGGCCGGACGGCGAGGCCTCGGCCCCTGGAGCCTGTACGCGCGGGGGGGCTGAGGCCTCGTCACGTCCGGACCGTTCAGGGCGTGCTACCGCCCCAGCGCGGCCATCGCCGCGTTGTGCCCGGGGATGCCGCTGACCCCGCCGCCGCGGATCGCGCCCGCCCCGCAGAGCAGGATGTTGGGGTGCGCGGTCGCCACGCCCCAGCGGTCGTCCGGGTCCTCGCCGTAGGGGAAGGCCAGATCGCGGTGGAAGATGTTCCCACCGGGCAGTCCCAGCTCCCGCTCCAGGTCCAGCGGGCTCATCGCCTCGATGCACGGGCGGCCGAGGTCGTCGGTGGCCAGGCAGTCGGCGAGCGGTTCGTCGAGGACGGCGTCCAGTGGACCCATCACCGCCGCGAGCGCCGCCGCGCGCAGCGCGTCGCCACCGCCCGCGGTGCCGCCCGCGGTGCCGTGCGCCGTGCCGTGGGCACCGCCGCCACTCGCACCGCCGCCCGGGGCGAAGAGCCGGGCCGGCAGGTGCAGGCCGAAGAGGGTGAGGGTCTGGTAGCCCTGGGCGGCCAGTTCGGGGCCCAGGATCGAGGGGTCGGTCAGCGAGTGGCAGTAGATCTCCGACGGCGCCGCCGCCGGCAGCCGCCCGGCCTCGGCGCTGCGGTAGGCCCGCGCCAACTCCTCGTACGACTCGGCGACATGGAAGGTGCCGGCGAACGCGTCGCGGGGGTCCACCGTGCGGTCGCGCAGCCGCGGCAGCCGGCGCAGCAGCATGTTGACCTTGAGTTGTGAGCCCTCCGCCGCCGGGCCGGCCGGCTGCTCGCCGAGCAGGCGGGACAGCGTCTGCGGCGCGGCGTTGCAGAGCACCTGCCGGGCCCCGACCACGACCTCCCGGTCCTGGACGCGGTAGGTCACCTCGGCGTCGGTGCCGTCGGTGGCGATCGCCGTCACCTCGCAGCCGGTGCGCAGTTCGGCCCCGGCGGCCCGCGCCGCGTCGGCGAGGGCGTCGGTGAGCGCGCCCATGCCGCCGATCGGCACGTCCCAGTCGCCCGTGCCGCCGCCGATCACGTGGTACAGGAAGCAGCGGTTCTGCCGCAGCGAGGGGTCGTGGGCGTGCGTGAAGGTGCCGATCAGCGCGTCGGTGAGGACCACGCCGCGCACCAGGTCGTCGGAGAAGGTGCGTTCCACGAGTTCGCCGATCGGGCGCTCGAACAGCGCCTCCCAGGCGGCTTCGTCGGCCACCCGCCGGCGCAGCTGGGTGCGGCTGGGCAGCGGCTCGGTGAGTGAGGGGAAGACCCGTTCGGCGATCGCGCCGGTCCTCGCGTAGAACTCCTGCCAGGCCGCGAACTCCTTGTCAGAGCCAGTGAGTTCGCGGAAGGACTCGGCGGTGCGGGCCGGGTCGGAGCTGTCCACCAGGAGTCCGGTGGGCCGCCCGTCGCGCACGGTCGGGGTGTAGGAGGAGATCCGCCGCCGGCGTACCGCGAACCGCAGCCCGAGCTCGTCGACGATCTTCCTCGGCAGCAGGCTGACCAGGTAGGAGTACTGCGAGAGCCGGGCCTGGGCGCCGTGGAAGACCTGGGTGGAGACGGCGGCGCCGCCGGTGCGCTCCAGCCGCTCCAGCAGCAGCACCCGGCGGCCGGCGCGGGCCTTGTAGCCGGCCGCGACCAGGCCGTTGTGGCCGCCGCCGACGATGACGACGTCGTACCGGCCACTCCCGCCTCCGCTCCCACTCCCGCCGCCGGCCAGGGCGGCGGCGTTGCCGCCGGTGCCGGTGCCGGTGCCGGTGCCGGGGCCGGTGTCGGCGCCCGGGGGTGTGG
>NZ_BAAALF010000265.1:0-8483 GCF_039528135.1 Kitasatospora nipponensis
AGCGGTTCGTCGCTTCCCCGTTCGGTGGTGCGGGTGAGCGCCTGTACCGCACCGGTGACCGGGTCCGCTGGTCGGCCGACGGCCAGTTGGAGTACCTGGGCGGGGTCGACGATCAGGTCGAGATCCATGGCTTCCGGATCGAGCTGGGCGAGGTCCAGGCGGTGCTCACGGGCCACCCGTCGGTGGCGCAGGCAGCGGTGCTTGTCCGTGACGACCAGGCCGGAGACGCACGTCTCGTCGCCTACGTCCTGCCCGTGCCCGCCGAGCGCGCCCAGGGCGGGGTGGTCGTGCCTGAGACGGTGGTCGCATGGGCCGCGGAGCAGTTGCCCGAGTACATGGTGCCGTCCGTGGTCGCTGTGTTGGATTCATGGCCGCTGACGGAGGACGGGAGGCTGGACCGGGAGGCGCTGCCCAACCCCGAGGAGGCTGCCGGCTCGGCAGTCAGTCGCGGGCCGGCGAACGCGTGGGAGGAGATCCTCTGCGGGGCCTTCGCACAGGTGCTGCGCCTGGAATCGGTCGGGGTTGACGAGGACTTCTTCGCGCTGGGCGGCCACTCCCTGTCCGCCGTCCGACTGCTCAGCCGGGTCAGGGCCGTGCTGGGTGTGGAGCTGCCGTTGCGCGTGCTGTTCGAGGCGCCCACGGTCGCCAAGCTGGCAGCCCGCGTGGCCGGCGCGGGCCAGGCCCGCACAGCACTGACGGCCGGTGAGCGGCCGGAGCGGCTTCCGTTGTCGTTCGCGCAGCGCCGGTTGTGGTTCATCGGGCAGTTGGAGGGTCCGAGCGCGACCTACAACGTGCCTGTGGCGCTTCGGCTGTCGGGTGAGCTGGACGAGGAGGCGCTGGGCGCGGCACTGCGGGACGTGCTGGGGCGGCACGAGGTGCTGCGCACCGTGTTCCCGGCCGACGAGAACGGTGAGCCCTACCAGCGGATCACGGCGCTGGAGGACTTGGCGTGGGACCTGGAGGTCGCCGAGGTCGCTCGGGAAGAACTGGCGGGTGCGGTCGCCGGCGCGATGGGCCACGAGTTCGACCTGGCGGTCGACGTACCGATCCGGGCATGGCTGTTCTCGACCGGCTGTGATGAGCGGATCCTGGTGCTGACCGTCCACCACATCATCAGTGATGGTTGGTCGATGGGGCCGCTGGCCCGTGACCTGTCGGTGGCGTATGCGGCCCGTTGCGATGGTCGGGTGCCGCAGTGGTCCCCGCTGCCGGTGCAGTATGCGGACTACGCGCTGTGGCAGCGCGAGTTGCTGGGTGACGAGCGGGATCCGGAGAGTCTGCTGTCGCGCCAGGTGGCTTACTGGCGTGAGGCGTTGGCCGGGGCCCCGGAGGAGTTGGAGCTTCCCTACGACCGCGCGCGTCCCCTGGTGGCGAGCTATCGGGGTCATCGGGTGCCGGTGGAAGTGTCGGCCGAAGTGCACGCGCAGTTGGTGGGGTTGGCGCGAGCCGAGGGCGCGACCGTGTTCATGGTGCTGCAGGCGGCGCTTGCTGTGCTGCTCTCGCGCCTGGGCGCCGGGACTGACATTCCGATCGGTGTCGCGGTGGCCGGTCGTACCGATGAGGCGCTGGACGACCTGGTCGGGTTCTTCGTCAACTCACTGGTGGCGCGCACGGATCTGTCGGGTGATCCGACGTTCGGTGAGGTGCTGGCGCGGGTGCGTCGGGCCGGGCTCGGAGCGTTCGAGAACCAGGATGTCCCGTTCGAGAAGCTCGTCGAGGAGTTGGCCCCGGCGCGTTCGTTGTCACGGCACCCGCTGTTCCAGGTGATGCTGACGGTCCAGAACACCACGAGGGCGGCACTGGAACTGTCGGGCCTGCAAGCCGAGGGTGCTGCTGCCGAGCTGTCGACGGTGAAGTTCGATCTCGATGTGAACGTGGGTGAGGTGTTCGACGGTGAGGGTCGGCCGGCGGGGTTGCGTGGCGTGGTGACGGGGTCGGTGGATCTGTTCGACGAGGTGTCGGTTGGTGAGTTGGTGGGGCGTTGGGTGCGGGTGTTGGGGGCTGTGGTGGCGGATCCGTTGGTGCGGGTGAGTGGTGTGGAGGTGTTGAGCGAGGTTGAGCGTGGTCGGGTCGTGGGTGAGTGGAATGACACGGTTGCGGTGGAGCCGGGTGGGACGTTGCCGGGGTTGTTCGAGGCGCAGGTGGCGCGGACGCCGGGTGCGGTGGCGTTGGTGTCGGCTGACGGTGTGGAGGTGTCGTACGGGGAGGTGGATGAGCGGGCGAATCGGTTGGCGCGGCTGTTGGTCGGGCGTGGTGTGGGGCCGGAGTCGGTGGTCGCGGTGCTGATGGAGCGTTCGGTCGGGGCTGTGGTGGCGCTGCTGGCGGTGTCGAAGGCGGGTGGTGCGTATCTGCCGCTGGATCCGGGTCTTCCGGTGGAGCGGATCGGGTTCATGGTGGGGGATGCGGGTGCGGTGCTGGTGCTGGCGGACTCGGACGCGGAGGCGGCGTCCGGGGTGTCGGGCTCGGTGTTGGGCGTGCCCTTGGTGGTGGTGGACGACCCGGTGGTGGTGGCGGAGCTTGCCGGCCTGGGTGGTGGGGTGCTGTCGGATGCGGAGCGCGTGGCGGGGCTGCGGCCGGAGCATCCGGTGTATGTGATCTACACGTCGGGGTCGACGGGTGTGCCCAAGGGCGTGGTGGTGACGCACCGGGGCGTGGGGAACCTGGCGGCGGAGGAGGCGCGGCGTTTTGTGGTGGGTGTGGGTTCGCGGGTGGTGCAGCGGGCGTCGTTGAGTTTCGATGCGGCGTTCTCGGAGATGTGCATGGCGTTGTTGGCGGGGGCGGCGTCGGTGTTGGCGCCGGCGGGTGTGGTGGTGGGTGAGGAGTTGGTGTCGTTCCTGGTGGAGCGTGGGGTGACGCACGCGATCATTCAGCCGGCGGTGTTGGCGTCGTTGCCGGTGGGTTCGGTTGAGCGGTTGTCGGGGTTGGAGACGTTGGTGGTGGCGGGTGAGGTGTGTGCGCCGGAGTTGGTGGGGTTGTGGGCTGCGGGTCGGCGGATGTTCAACGTGTACGGGCCGACCGAGGCGACGGTGGCGGTGGCGGAGACCGAGCCGTTGGTGGCGGGGGAGTTGGTGACGATCGGTGGGCCGATCGCGAATGTGCGTCTGTATGTGCTGGATGAGGCTCTGCGGCCGGTTCCGGCGGGGGTGCGCGGTGAGTTGCACATCGCGGGTGTGTCGTTGGCGCGTGGCTATCTGAGGCGTGCGGGTTTGACGGCTTCGCGGTTCGTGGCGGATCCGTACGGTGCGGTGGGATCGCGGATGTACCGCACGGGGGATGTGGCGTACTGGACGCGTGAGGGGCGTCTGGTGGTGGTGGGGCGTTCGGACTCGCAGGTGAAGGTGCGCGGCTTCCGGATCGAGTTGGGTGAGGTGGAGTCGGCGCTGGTGGCGTCGCCCGGTGTGGCGCACGGGGTGGCGCTGGTGCGTGAGGACCGGCCCGGTGACAGGCGTCTGGTCGGTTATGTGGTCGCCGAGCCGGGCGCGGTGGTCGGGGCGCGGGCGGTGCGTGAGGAGTTGGCCTCCCGCCTGCCGGAGTACATGGTGCCCACCGCCGTCGTGGTGTTGGACGCGCTGCCGTTGACGGTCAACGGCAAGCTGGACCGCAAGGCACTGCCCGCACCGGAGTTCGAGGCGGGCGCGGGCCGCGGTCCGGCGACGCCGCAGGAGGAGATCCTGTGCGCGGTCTTCGCCGAGATCCTGGGCCTGGACGCCGTGGGCGTGGACGACGACTTCTTCGCCCTGGGCGGCCACTCACTCCTCGCCACACGCCTGGTCAGCCGCATCCGAACCGTACTCGGCATCGAGATGAGCCTACGCACGCTCTTCGAGGCACCCACCGTGGCCGCCCTCGCCGCCAGGCTGACGGACGCGGGCACCGCCCGCACCGCGCTGGCCCCCGCCGAGCGACCCGAACGCATCCCCCTCTCCTACGCCCAGCGCCGACTCTGGTTCCTCGCGCAGCTCGAGGGCCCGAGCGCCACCTACAACCTTCCCTCGGTGTTGCGACTGAGCGGCGAGGTGGACGCCGCGGCCTTGAACACGGCCCTGCGTGACGTCCTGGAGCGGCATGAGGTGTTGCGCACCGCCTTCCCGGTGGCCGGGAACGGCGAGCCGTATCAGCGGATCATCGAAATGACGGATGTCGACAGGGAGTTGACTGTCCTCGAGGTCGCGCCGGCCGAGCTGGCGGATGCGGTCGCAAAGGCGGCGGCGTACCCGTTCGACCTGGCGGTCGAGGCACCGATCCGGGCGTGGCTCTTCGTCACCGGACCGGGCGAGCACGTCCTGGTGCTGACGGTCCACCACATCGCCGGTGATGGTTGGTCGATGGGGCCGCTGGCCCGGGACATCTCGCACGCCTACGCCCAGCGGTGCAAGGGCATGGCGCCGGAGTGGTCCCCGTTGCCGGTGCAGTACGCGGACTACGCCATGTGGCAGCGTGAGCTGTTGGGTGACGAGCAGGACCCGGAGAGTCTGCTGTCGCGCCAGGTCGCCTACTGGCGAGCGGCGTTGGCGGGTGCGCCGGAGGAGCTGGAGCTGCCGTTCGACCGAGTGCGGCCGGCCGTGGCGGGGCACCGTGGCCACGCAGTGCCGCTGGAGGTTCCGGCCGAGCTGCACGCCCGTCTGGCCCAGGTCGCGCGGGCCGAGGGCGTGACGATGTTCATGCTCCTGCAGGCCGCGTTCGCGGTGCTGCTGTCGCGCCTGGGTGCGGGCACCGACATCCCGATCGGGGTGGCCGTCGCCGGGCGCCTGGACGAGGCGCTGGACGAGCTGGTGGGGTCGTTCATCAACACCCTGGTGATTCGGACCGACCTGTCGGGCGGTCCGACCTTCACCCAGGCGCTTGCTCGGGTGCGCGACGCGGGCCTGAGCGCCATGGAGAACCAGGATGTGCCCTTCGACAGGCTTGTCGAGGAGCTGGCGCCGACTCGTTCGCTGGCGCGGCACCCGCTCTTCCAGGTCCTGTTGACGCTGCAGAACAACGCGCGGACGTCGCTGGAGCTGAAGGGCGTGAACGCCGAAGGCATCTCGCTCGGAACGGAGGCCGCGAAGGTCGACCTGGACGTGAGCATCGGCGAGGTGTTTGACGAGGTCGGTCGGCCGGCGGGCCTTCGTGGCGTGGTGATCGCCGCGGCGGATCTGTTCGATGCGGAGTCGGTTGAGCGGTTGGCGGCGCGTTGGGTTCGGGTGTTGGAGGTGGTGGCTGCGGATCCGCGGGTGCGGGTGGGTGCGGTGGAGGTGGTGGATGAGGTGGAGCGTCGTCGGGTGGTGGTGGAGTGGAATGACACGGTGGTTGGTGGGCCGTTGGTGATGGTGCCGGAGTTGTTCGCGGCGCGGGTGGCGGGGTCGCCGGATGCGGTGGCGGTGGTGTTCGAGGGTGAGTCGGTGTCGTATGCGGAGTTGGATGCGCGGGCGGGCCGGTTGGCGGCGTGTTTGGTGGCTGAGGGGGTTGGGCCGGAGTCGGTGGTGGCTCTGGCGTTGCCGCGTGGGGTGGAGATGGTGGCGGCGATCTTGGGTGTGTGGAAGGTGGGTGCGGCGTATGTGCCGTTGGATCCGGAGTATCCGGTGGAGCGGTTGGCGTTCGTTGTGGCGGACAGTGGTGCGGTGTTGGTGGTGGGGGTCGGGTCGACTCTGGTGGGGTTGTCGGGGGTGGGGTTGCCGGTGTTGGCGTTGGATGATCCGGGGGTGGTGTCGCGGCTTGCGGGGGCTGTGCCGCAGGCGGCAGTTGAACACGTGAGCTCGGGTCGGTTGGCGTATGTGATCTACACTTCCGGATCGACGGGGGTGCCGAAGGGTGTGGCGGCGACTCATGGTGGGTTGGCGAACCTGGTGGCTTCGTTCGGGCCGGTGTTCGGGGTGGGTCCGGGGTCGGGGGTGTTGCAGTTCGCGTCGTTCAGTTTCGATGCGTCGGTGCTGGATGTGGCGGTGACGCTGTCGTCGGGTGCGGCGTTGGTGGTGGCGAGCGCGGCGGAGCGTGGTGAGCCGGGGTTGTTGCGTGAGTTGGTGGCGTCGGCGGGGGTGCGGGCGGCGAGTGTGGTGCCGTCGTTGCTGGGGGTGTTGGAGCCGGCGGATCTGGCGGGGGTGGAGACGCTCCTGGTGGGTGCGGAGGCGATCAGTGTTCAGCAGGCGGGGGTGTGGTCCAGGGGTCGGCGTCTGGTGAACACGTATGGGCCGACGGAGGCGGCGGTGATGGTGGCGGCCGGTGAGGTGGATGCCGGGCGTGTGGGGGTGGTGCCGTTCGGTCGGCCGATCCGGAACACCCAATTGTTGGTGTTGGACAATTACTTGATGCCGGTGCCGGTGGGTGTGGCGGGTGATTTGTATATCGCCGGGTCGGGGTTGGCGCGGGGTTATCTGGGTCGTGCGGGGTTGACGGCGGAGCGGTTCGTGGCGGGTCGGTTCGCCGGTGGTGGTGGGCGGATGTATCGCACGGGGGACCGGGCGAAGTGGGCGTCCGATGGTCAGTTGGTGTTCGCGGGTCGTGCGGATGAGCAGGTGAAGATCCGTGGTTTCCGGATCGAGCCGGGTGAGGTGCAGGCGGTGGTGGCCGCGTATCCGGGGGTGGCTCAGGCGGTGGTCGTCGTGCGTGAGGACCAGGCGGGGGATCCGCGTCTGGTCGCCTACGTGGTGGTTGAGGGGGGTGTGGGGGTTGGTGATCTGCCGGTGGAGCTGCGGGAGTTCGTGGCGCAGCGCATGCCGGAGTACATGGTGCCGTCGGCGGTGGTGGTGCTGGATGTGCTGCCGTTGACGGTCAACGGAAAGCTGGACCGCAAGGCCCTGCCCGCCCCGCAGTATTCGGCGGGAACGGGACGAGCACCTGCCACGGAGCGCGAGAAGGTCCTCTGCGCCGTGTTCGCCGAGGTGCTCGGCCTGGAGAACGTTGGTGTGGACGACAACTTCTTCGTCCTTGGTGGGCACTCGCTGCTGGCCACGCAACTCGTCACCCGTATTCGTGAGGTCCTCGGTGTCGAAGCGCGACTCGCGGACGTCTTCGAGGCGCCGACAGTGGCCGGACTCGCAACTCAAGTTGGAAATCAAAAGTCAGCTAGGCCGGCGTTGCGGCCGATGCGTAACAAGGAGGAGTCCTGATGATTCCGTTGTCGTTCGCGCAGCGCCGGTTGTGGTTCGTCGGGCAGCTGGAGGGCCCGAGTGCGGCTTACAACGTTCCCATGAGTCTGCGGCTGTCGGGCGAGGTGAACCGGGAGGCATTGGGCGCGGCACTGCGGGATGTACTGGGCCGGCACGAGGTGCTGCGCACGGTCTTCCCGGTGTCGGATGGAGAGCCGTACCAGCGGATCATCGCGATGGAGGATCTGGCCTGGGAACTGGAGACCGTCCAGGTCGCTCCGGCGGGCATGGCCGCTGCGATCGCTGCGGCCACTGCCCACACCTTTGACTTCGCGGTGGAGGTGCCGATCCGGGCCTGGCTGTTCACCGCTGAGCCGGATGAGCAGATCCTCCTTGTCGTGGTCCACCACATCGCAAGCGACGGCTGGTCGACGGGGCCGCTGGCTCGGGACCTCTCGATGGCGTATGCGGCACGGTGCGAGGGTCGGGCGCCGGGCTGGGAGCCGCTGCCGGTGCAGTACGCGGACTATGCGCTGTGGCAGCGCGACCTGCTGGGCGACGAGCAGGATCCGGAAAGCCTGATGTCACGTCAGATCGCCTACTGGCGCGAGGCGCTGGATGGTGCGCCGGAGGAGCTGGAGCTTCCCGCCGATCGTCCGCGTCCCGCTGTGGCCAGCCACCGCGGGCACAGCGTACGACTGGACATTCCGGCCGAGGTCCACGCGAAGCTCGCGGAGTTGGCGCGCGCCGAGGGCGCGACCGTGTTCATGGTGCTGCAGGCGGCTGTCGCGGTGCTGCTCTCGCGCCTGGGCGCCGGCACTGACATTCCGATCGGCACGGCGGTCGCCGGCCGCACCGACTCGGCCCTGAACGATCTGGTCGGGTTCTTCGTCAACTCGCTGGTGGTGCGCACGGATCTGTCGGGCGACCCCACGTTCACCGAGGCCGTGGCACGGGCTCGGAAAGCGGGTCTCGGGGCACTCGGGCACCAGGACGTGCCGTTCGACAAGTTGGTCGAGGTGCTGGCGCCGGCGCGCAAGCTGTCGCGGAACGCCCTGTTCCAGGTGCTGCTGACCGTACAGAACAACGCGCGCGCGGATGTGGGCCTGCCGGGCGGGAGTGTCGGCTCCGCTTCGGCCGACGTTCCGCTGGAGGCGGTGGCGGCTCGGCTCGACGTGGAATTCGTTGTGTCCGAGGTCTTCGATGCCGAGGGTCGGCCGGCGGGGTTGCGTGGCTCGCTTGTTGCGGCGGCGGATCTGTTCGATCTGGAGTCGGTGGAGCGGATCGCTGCTCGGTGGGTGCGGGTGTTGGAGTCGGTGGCTGCCGATCCGCAGCTGCGGGTGAGTGGTGTGGGTGTGCTGGACGAGGTTGAGCGTGGTCGGGTGCTGGTGGAGTGGAACGACACCGGGGTTGTGG
>NZ_BAAALF010000266.1:0-8307 GCF_039528135.1 Kitasatospora nipponensis
GCCCTGCGACATCCTGCACGTCGCCGCGGTGGCGGCCCGCCCGCCGCCCCCGGCCCCACCACCCCCTTCGCAGGAAGCGGGCCCGGCGCGCCGTCCGCGCCCCCGCGCCGGCCCCGCCCCGCCCGTGCCCTGCCCGCGCCTGTTCAGAGAGAGGAGTCCGCGGATGCGTGTCCGTGACCTGCTCGCCCCCGGAGCCCCGAGACTGCGGTTGCTCGCCGCCGAGGACGAGCTCGACCGACAGGTCAGCGGTGTCATGACCACGGACCTGCACGACCCCGGCCGCTACCTGCACGGCGGCGAGCTGGTACTCACCGGCATGCTCTGGCGCACCGCGCCCGAGGACTCCGAGCGCTTCGTGCGCACCCTGGCGGCCGGCGGCGCGGTGGCCCGGGCCGCCGCCGAGGCCGAGGTCGGGCCGGTGCCCGAGGACCTGGTGGCGGCCTGCCGCCGGCACCGGCTGCCGCTGCTCGCGGTCCCCGACGACATCGCCTTCTCCACCCTCACCGAGTTCATCGGCCGCCAGGTCTCCGCCGACCGGGCCGCCGACCTGGCGGCGCTGGTCGACCGGCACCGGATGCTGGTCTCGGCGGCCGGCGGCGGCGGCCTGGACGCCGTGCTCGACCTGCTGGGCGGTGACCTCGACCTGGACTGCTGGGTGCTCACCCCCACCGGACGGGTGATCGCCGGGCCCGCCGAGCACCTCGGCGCCGAGGACCGCGACCAGCTGGTGCGCGCCAACCTGGGCGCCCAGCGCCAGCGCCGCCGCCCGCCGCACCGCGCGCGCCTGGTCTCCGGCTCCTACTCGCTGCTGCCCGCCCCCGCCCAGCCCGGCGAGGAGGCGCCGCTGTCCGACTGGGTGCTGGCGGTGGCCGGCGATGTCACCGAGTGGACCCCCAAGCGCCAGCAGCTCGCCGAGAACCTGGCCCGGCTGGTCGCCGCCGAGCGGACCCGGCGCGACGAGGGCCGCCGGCTGCGCCGCCGGCTCGCCGACGAGCTGCTCACCCTGCTGCAGCGCGACGCCGACCCGGCCGAGATCAGCCGCACCCTGTACGCCTCCTCGGCGATGGCCGCCCGCTACGAGGGCCCGGCGCGCGCCGGGACGGAGCCGGAGAACTCCTGGCTGGTGCTCAGCGCCGAGGGCACCGGCCTGCCCGACGGCATGGTCCGCGCGGTCCTGGAGGAGGCGCTGACCGACACCTCGGACCGCGCGCTGGTGGCCGGCTCCGGCACCGGCGCGGTCGTGGTGCTCCCCGCGCCGTCCGCCGCGGTGCCCGCCGACGCGTTGCGCGAGCTGCTCGCGCCGCTGGAGGCCGGCCTCGGCTCGGAGGGCCGGATCACCCTGGGCGTCTCGGCGCCCGCCCTGGAGGCCGGGGCGCTGGCCGAGGCGCTGGAGGAGGCCCGGCACGCCCTGCGGATCGCCGCCGCCCGGGTCGGCCGGGTCTGCGTGGCCGGCCCCGAGGAGCTGGCCTCGCACGTGCTGCTGCTGGCCGCCGTGCCGGACGAGGTGCGGCGCGCCTTCCGCAGCCGGCTGCTGGACAAGGTCATCGCGTACGACATCGAGCATCAGGCGGACCTGGTCCGCACGCTGGAGGCGTTCCTGCGCTCGGACGGCTCCTGGACGCGCTGCGCCGCCCAGCTGCACGTGCACGTCAACACGCTGCGCTACCGGATCGGCCGGATCGAGGAGCTGACCGGCCGTGACCTGTCGCGGCTGGAGGACCGGGTGGACTTCTACCTGGCCCTCGAGCTGGCCTGACGCACCGACGACGAGGGCCCCCACCACGCGGTGGGGGCCCTCGTCGTCGGTGCGTCAGGCCCGGCTCAGTGCTGGATCGGGATGAGCTGGGTCAGCCACTTGAAGACGTCCGGCAGCATCGGCTTCCAGACCTGCTGGGTGTGCGGGCCGCTGGTCTCCACCACGGTCACCGTGGTCGGCGCCTTGGCGGCCGCGGCCAGCGCCTGGCCGGCCTCGTAGCCGTCGCCCTTGTCGCCGGTCTGGTAGAGCGCGACCTTCGGCGGGGTGGTGGCGTGCTGCAGGATGTAGAGCGGGTTGGAGACCTCGCGCAGGTGCGGGTCCTTCGCGGTGAGCGAGAGGTCCTCACCGGCCGGGTCGCTGTAGCCCGAGAGGCTGACGGCGGCGCGGTAGCGGTTGGGGTGCAGCAGGGCCATCCGGTCCGCGCAGTGCGCGCCGGCCGAGTAGCCGGCCACCGCCCAGCGGTCGGGCGAGGGGTCGGCGCGGAAGTTGTCCAGCACCATCTGCGGCACGTCGCGCGAGAGCCAGGTGTCGGCGTTGACCTTGCCGGGCACGTCCGCGCAGCCGGTGTCGACGGTGGTGCCCAGCAGCTGGGTGCGCGGCGAGACCAGGATGAACGGCGCCACCTGGCCCGACTCCATCAGCGGCTTGAGCTGCTCGGAGACCTTCAGGGTGCCGAACCAGGTCTTCGAGGAGCCGGGGAAGCCCGGGAAGAGCTCGACCACCGGGAACTTCTTGTCCTTGTAGGCCGGGTCGTTGTACTGCGGCGGCAGCCAGACGTTGACCTCGCCGTCGACCCCGGAGAGCCGGCCCTTCACGTCGGTGGTCTGCACGTCGCCGGGCACCAGCGGGTCGTCGACCTTCTTGAACTGCTGCAGCACCTTCGTCGCGGGCTGGGCGTCGCTGCCCGGCTGGCCGCCCTGGCCCGGCTGGCCGGCCGCACCGTCGGCCGCCGGCGGGGTGGGCACCGCGCGCACGTGGCCGCCGTCACCGAGCAGGTCGCTCCAGCTGCCGTAGATCAGGTTGGCGTTGTTGACCATGACGAAGATCATGGTCACCGCCGTGGCCTGGCAGAACAGCAGCATGACCAGCCGGGCCAGCGTCTGGACCGGCTTGGGGCCGCGGACCCGTCCCCAGAGCAGCAGGGCCACCACGATCGAGACCGGCACCAGGATGATCGTAAGGATCAGGAAGGGCTGACCTGTCAGTTGCATCAAGATTCTCGTATCCGGGTTGCTAGGCGGCCCGGACCCCGCTTGCCCGGTGCGCTTTCCATCAAGAAGAGACAGCGTGAACCCATGATCGGTTTCGTTCGATCCTGGGGGAATCCTGAGAGGAAGGTCACGTGCGTGTGAGAACCCCCGAAGAATCCGACCCCAGTCTGTCATCTGCCTGGGCACTCCCGGTGCGCCGCCCCGGGTGAACACTCAGGGACCACTGTGCATGGCTGGGGATCCGGTCACGTCGCACCCCGGTCCCGCACATCCGCCCCGGGCGCGCGCGGGCCCGCCCGGTCGGCCGGTTCCCGGATGCCGGGGCCGCGGGCGGGTCGGACACTGAGAGTCATCTGACGACGCGTCGAGGACAGGAGAGGATGGCCCCCGGTCGTCGGCGCCGCTTCGCCCCCCCGCGCCGACCCCGCCCCGCACCGACCCCCACCGCCCAGCACCGCCCCGCACCGACCCCCACCGACCAAGGAGCCACCGCCGTCGTGAGCACGCCCCAAGGCCGCCCCGGCCAGCCCGTCCTGCCCGCCCTGCTGGGCCTCGGCCAGCGCGGTCTCGGCCAGCGCGGGCTGGCTCCCTACGGCGCCGACCGGCGCCGGCGCACGCTGCCGGCCGGCGTGCTGCGGCTGCCCACCATCGGCATCGACATCGGCGGCACCAAGGTGATCGCCGGGGTGGTGGACGGCGAGGGCCGGATCGTGGAGAGCCTGCGGACCGAGACGCCGCACAAGAGCAAGAGCCCCAAGGTGGTCGAGGACGTCATCGTCGAGCTGGTGCTGGAGCTGGCGGACCGCCACGACGTGCACGCGGTGGGCATCGGCGCGGCGGGCTGGGTGGACGCCGACCGCTCGCGGGTGCTCTTCGCCCCGCACCTCAACTGGCGCGGCGAGCCGCTGCGCGACGCGCTCACCGAGCGGCTGAAGTTCCCGGTGGTGGTGGAGAACGACGCCAACGCCGCGGCCTGGGCCGAGTGGCGGTTCGGCGCCGGGCGCGGCGAGGACCTGCTGGCGATGATCACCCTGGGCACCGGGATCGGCGGCGCGGTGGTGCGGCACGGCTACGTGGACCGCGGCCGCTACGGGCTGGCCGGCGAGTTCGGCCACATGCAGGTGGTGCCGGCCGGCCACCGCTGCCCCTGCGGCAACCGGGGCTGCTGGGAGCAGTACTCCTCCGGGAACGCGCTGGTGCGCGAGGCGCGCGAGCTGGCGGCCGGCGAGTCGCCGGTCGCCGAGCCGCTGCTGGCGCGGGCCGGCGGTGACGTGATGGCGATCACCGGCCCGCTGGTCACCGAGGCCGCCCGGGACGGCGACCCGATGGCCGTCGAACTGCTGCACGACATCGGGACCTGGCTGGGGGTGGGCCTGGCGAACCTGGCCGCGGCGCTGGATCCCGGCCGGTTCGTGATCGGCGGCGGCGTCTCGGCGGCCGGCGACCTGCTGCTCGCGCCCGCCCAGGACGCCTTCCGGCGCACCCTGACCGGCCGGGGCTTCCGCCCCGAGGCGGAGATCGTGCACGCTGCGCTGGGCAACGAGGCGGGCCTGATCGGCGCCGCGGACCTGGCCCGCGCGGTCGCCCGGCGCTTTCGCACCGTCAAGCGCAGCCGCGTCGAGCGCTGAGCGCGGGGCGCCGCGGGCGCGGGGCACCGGGCGCGGGGCACGGGGCACGGGGTGACGGCGGCGCGGGTGAGAGCGTGGGGGCGTGCGGTCGAGGCCCTGTTGTTCCGGACACCTCAGCTGTGAAAGAACGGAGCTGACGCCGATTCAGGAGGTCCGCCCGATGCGCGTATCCGCCCGTCTCGCCCTACCGCTCGCTCTCGTCTGCGCCGCCGTCACCGCGCTCGGCCCGGCCCCGGCACAGGCCGCCACCCCGACGCCCAAGTCCCCCGAGGCCGCCGGCTACGGCGGCGCGGTGGCCTCGGTGGACGCCGACGCCACCGCCGCCGGCATCGAGGTGCTGCGCCAGGGCGGCAACGCCGTCGAAGCGGGGGGGGGCACCCCCGCGGCCCCCGGGGTGACCGAGCCCCACTCCCCCCCCCCCCGCCGCCACCGAGGTGCTGCAGCACGCCGCCACCCCCGCCGACGCAGCGGTGCCCCCCGCCGCGGCCCTCGGGGTCACCGAGCCCTACTCGGCGGGCATCGGCGGCGGCGGGTACTTCGTCTCCTACGACGCCCGCACCGGCCGGGTGCAGACCCTGGACGGCCGGGAGACCGCCCCGCTCTCCGCCGACTCCTCGCTCTTCCTGGAGAACGGGAAGCCGCTGCCGTTCGCCGACGCCGTCACCAGCGGGCGCTCGGTGGGCGTGCCCGGCACCGCCGCGACCTGGGCGCAGGCGCTGCGCCTGTGGGGCACCCGCTCGCTGGGCGAGGTGCTGCGCCCGGCCGAGCGGATCGCGGACCGCGGCTTCGTGGTCGACCAGACCTTCCAGGACCAGACCGCGCTCAACGCGGCCCGCTTCCAGGACTTCCCGGCGACCCGTCAGCTCTTCCTGCCGGACGGCAAGCCGCCCGCGGTCGGCTCGATGCTGCGCAACCCCGACCTCGCGGCCACCTACCGCGAGCTGGGCCGCAGCGGCGTCGACGCGCTCTACCGCGGCGACCTGGGCGCCGACATCGTGCGGACCGTGCAGCACCCGCCGGTCGACCCGGCCGCCACCCGGGTGGTGCGCCCCGGCCGACTGGACGCCGGCGACCTGGCCGCCTACCGGGTCCGGGAGCAGGCCCCGACCCACGTCGACTACCGCGGCTACGACGTCTACAGCATCGCGCCGTCCTCCTCGGGCGGCACCACCGTCGGCGAGGCGCTCAACATCCTGAGCGGCAGCGACCTGGGCGCGCTGGACTCCACCCAGTACTACCACCGCTTCCTGGAGGCCTCCCGGATCGCCTTCGCCGACCGCGGCCGCTGGGTCGGCGACCCGCGCTTCGAGGACGTGCCCACCCGCCAGCTGCTCTCCGAGCCGTACGCGGCCTCGCGGGCCTGCCTGATCAGCCCCGACCACGCGCTGACCAGCCCGCTGGCCCCGGGCGATCCGCGCCACCCGGCCGACTGCGCGAGCAGCGGCCCGGCCGTCCAGGAGACCTACGAGGGGCCCAACACCACGCACCTGACGGTCGCCGACCGCTGGGGCGACGTGGTCTCCTACACCCTGACCATCGAGCAGACCGGCGGCAGCGCGATCACGGTTCCCGGCCGCGGCTTCCTGCTCAACAACGAGCTGACCGACTTCTCCTTCGTGCCCAGCACGCCCGGGGTGCCCGACCCCAACCTGCCGGGGCCCGGCAAGCGGCCGCGCTCCTCGATCGCGCCCACCATCGTGCTCAAGGACGGCGAGCCCGCCTTCGCCACCGGCTCGCCCGGCGGCGCCACCATCATCACCACCGTGCTGCAGGTGCTGCTCGGGCGGATCGACCGGGGCCTGAGCCTGGAGCAGGCGATCGCCGCGCCGCGCGCCAGCCAGCGCAACCTGGCCGCCGCCGACGCCGAGCCCGCCTTCCTCGCGCTGCCGGACGCCGCCCGGCTGCGGGCGCTCGGGCAGGTCCTCGCGCCCAACCCGGAGATCGGGGCGGCCACCGGCATCGAGCGCCTGCCCGACGGGCGGTGGCTGGCGGCCTCCGAACCCGTGCGGCGCGGCGGCGGCGCGGCCGCGGTGGTGCACCCGGTGGGCGCGCAGTAGCGCCGGGCGCGCCCCGGGCGCGCGCTGCCCGGGCGGGCTTGTCAGTGGCGGACGGTATGTTCAAAGGCGGGTTCCCGGCCGGGAGCCCGCCTTGATCGTCCCCGTTCCGTCCTCGTTCTCGCCCTCGTCTGCCAGTCTGCTCGGGAAGGCCCCGCTGTGACCCTCCGCATCGCCACCTGGAACATCAACTCCGTCACCGCGCGGCTGCCCAAGCTCCTGGAGTGGCTGGAGAGCGCCAAGCCCGACGTGCTCTGCCTGCAGGAGCTGAAGTGCGCCACCGACGCCTTCCCCTACGAGGAGGTCCGCGCGCTCGGCTACGAGACCGAGGCGCACGGCACCGGCCGGTGGAACGGTGTGGCGATCCTCTCCAAGGTCGGCTTCGAGGACGTCGTGCGCGACCTGCCCGAGCAGCCCGGCTACCTGGCGGACGACGCGCTGCTGGCCGCCGTCGAGCCGCGGGCGATCGCCGCCACCTGCGGCCCGGTGCGGGTCTGGTCGGTCTACGTGCCCAACGGGCGCGAGGTGGACCACGCCCACTACCGCTACAAGCTGGAGTGGCTCGAGACGCTGCGGCAGAGCGTGCTGGCGGACGCGGCCGGGGAGCGCCCCTTCGCGGTGCTCGGCGACTTCAACGTGGCGCCCACCGACGAGGACGTCTTCGACCCCGCGGTCTTCGAGGGCTCCACCCACGTCACCCCCGCCGAGCGCGCCGCGCTGGCCGCGCTGCGCGAGGCCGGCCTGGCCGACGTCGCGCCGCGGGCCCTGAAGTACGACCGCGCCTACACCTTCTGGGACTACCGCGCGCTGGCCTTCCCGAAGAACCGCGGCATGCGGATCGACCTCACCTACGGCAACGCGCCGTTCGTCGCCGCGGTGACCGACAGCTACGTGGACCGCGAGGCCCGCAAGGGCAAGGGCACCTCCGACCACGCCCCGGTCGTGGTGGACCTGGCACTCTGAGGCAGCCCGCGCGGTCGCCCGGCCGGCGCGGGCCGGGCCTCCCGGCCCGCCTGTGCGGGCCGGGTGGGCCGGGTGGTCAGTGCGCGCCTGCCGGCACCCAGGTCGTCGCCGGCGCGGGCTCGGCCGCGGCCTGCTCCTCCTCGGCCCGCATCGCGGCCGAGGCGAGCAGGTACTGCGCGGCGAGGTAGGTGGACATGATCCAGAACTCGTGGCCCGGCAGCTCCCGCCAGCCCGCCAGCCGGGTGGCGATCAGCGTGTCGGAGAGCAGGAAGAGCCCGCCGCCCAGCCCGCCGCGCAGCCCCAGGCCCGCCGAGGCCACCGCGGTGGAGGCCAGCAGCAGGCTGTAGCCGGCCACCGGGGCCTTCAGCGCCCCCAGGCCCGGCCAGAGCTGGGTGATCATCACCGCCCAGGCGGTCGCGTACCCGGCCGCGACCAGCGCGGTGCGCCGGCGGTCGGTCAGCGCGCCCTGGTGGGCGAACATCGTCACGTAGCAGACGTGCGCGGCCGCGAACGCCCCCATACCGGCCAGGAACGGGGTGTCACCCTCCAGCTGGAGCAGGGTGTCGCCGGCCGCGCTCGCGAGCAGCGCAGCGATCAGCAGCCGGGGCGCCGGCACCCCCGGCTCCGCCGCGGCGAGCTCCCCGCCGGCCGGCAGCGCCTGCGCGCCCTCCGGCGCCCGGCCGCCGATCTGCGGG
>NZ_BAAALF010000267.1:0-8295 GCF_039528135.1 Kitasatospora nipponensis
CGCTGAACCACCAGCTGCGGGCCGTCACCCGGGCCACCACCGCCAGAGCGCCACGGCGACCAGCACGCCGGCCGCGCCGCCCGCCAGCCGCAGCCCGTCACCCAGCCCCGGCGGGGTGAAGGAGCAGGACAGCCGGTCGGCGCCGGCCCCCAGCGGCACCGCGAGCAGCCCCTGGGCGGACTGCGGCAGCAGGGGCGGCCCGCCGTCCAGCGCGCACCGCCAGCCCGGCACCGCCGGCAGGGCGAGCAGCGCCGTGCCGGTACTGCCCGGGTGCAGGTCGGCGCTGATGGTGTGTCCGCCGGCGCGCACCCGCAGCGCGCCGGTGGCCCGCAGGCCGTCCACCGCGCCGGCCAGTGCGGCCGGATCCAGGCAGCCGAACGGGCGGGCCGGCACCTGGGTGTCCGCCCCGGCCCGGATCTCCACGCGCACCGTGCCGTCCGGCGGCACCGTGCCCAGCGGCACGATCGGCAGCGCGGTGGCGTTCTGCCGCCCGGCCACCACCAGGTCGCCGATCGGCCGGCCGAGCACCCCGGCCAGGTAGGGGGCGTAGAAGTAGGCCGCGCGCCCCGGCGTGCATCCGGCGGTGAAGACCGTGCCGCCCGCGCCGGCGGGGGTGGCCGGCACCGACCAGCCGCTGCTGCCGTGGTCGGTCGGCGCCGGACCGCCGGCCGGGCGCGGCACCGGGACCTCGTAGACCCTCGCCCCGAGCAGGGCCTGCTGGCGGGAGAAGACCGAGGAGGCGTCCAGCACGGTCGGCGGGTGCACGGTGACCAGCGGCGCGGCCGGTGCCCGGCGCAGCGTCAGGTCCTCCTCCAGCGAGGTGGTCACGGCGAAGAGCGCCTGGCCGACCGGGTCGGCGAAGCTCAGGGTCTGCCGTCCCTGCAGGAACCAGCCGGCGCCCAGCGCGTGCAGCGTCTGCGCGGTGGTCGCCGGCAGGTAGTCGCTGCGGTAGCCGCCGCCCTGGGCGCCCAGCAGCATCGGGTCGTTGCCGGTGAAGACGTGCGGTCCGGGGTCGGTCCGGCTCAGCGGCCAGTCGTCGGCGGCGCGCAGCCGTTGCCGCGCCGAGCGCACCGCCGCGCCGTCCGGGACCGGCGCCAGGTCCGGGCGCCGCTCGCGCAGCACCGGCACCCACAGGGCCGCCCCGAGCGATCCGGCGAGGACCGCGCAGGTCAGCAGGGTGAGGGCGACCCCCTGCCGACGCCGCCCCGGGCGGCCCAGCAACTCCAGCAGCACCACCAGCAGCGGCACCCCGACGCCCAGCAGCACCCAGCCGGCCGGTCCACCCGGGCCGTGCCCGGAGCCGGGTCCGGAGCTGCCGAGCGCGGCCAGCAGGGCGAGCAGCGCGACCCCGCCGCCGAGCGCCGGCAGCGCGGGGCGCCGCGAGAGGCAGACCCAGGCGGCCATCGTCAGCAGGCCGCTGAGCACGAAGGTCGACCGGTAGGGATCGCCCTCGGGCGCCTTGGAGAAGTGCCAGAGCAGGAAGTCCGGGCGCCAGGCGAAGGAGCCCGCGAGCAGCAGCAGCGCCGCGCACCAGCCGATCCGTTCGGCCGCCGGCACCGCCCGGTTGAACGGCAGCGCCGCCACCAGCAGCAGGCCGAGCACCCCGACGAAGACGTCCGGCAGCGTGCGGGTGGCCAGCGCGCCGGGCAGCAGGTGGGACAGGTAGTCGCCGAACGCGGGCGTGCCCGGGCGCAGCACCGCGGCCGGCTGGGCGGAGCGGCCGGCCAGGAAGCTCACCCAGAGCGCGGGGGCCGCCAGCCCGATCCCGACCGCCGCCATCGCCACCGCCCGCGCCAGCGCGCGCAGCCGTACCGACGGCGCCCGCCGGTCCAGCAGCAGGCGCAGCACCAGCACCAGGCCCGCGCCCAGCGAGGCGGTGGCGGCGGTGGGGAAGTTGCCCCACCAGGCCAGCGCCACCGCCAGGGTGCCCGGTACCCAGCCCCTGAGCCGCACGCAGCGGTCGAAGGCCAGGCAGAGCAGCGGCAGCGCGACCGGTCCCCACAGCCGCGCCGGCTGCCCGGCGGCGTCCACCAGCACCCAGGCGCAGAGCCCGTAGCCGGTCGCCAGCAGCGCGCGCGGCCAGGGCGGGCCGGGGCGCAGCCGCCCCAGGAAGATCGTCATCAGCGCGACGGCCAGCCCGATGCTCAGCAGGGTGGCCAGCAGGACCGCGTACGGCACCGCCGCGCGCGGCAGCAGCGCCACCAGCCAGCTGAACGGGTTGAGCAGCGAGCCGATCAGGTCCGCCGCGAACGGCGCGCCGTACCCGCTGTCCCAGTTCAGCAGCAGGTCCCCGCCGCCCTGCCCGCGCAGCAGGTCCCACAGGTGCGCGTGCATCGGCACGACCTGCTCGGTCAGCTGCGTCCCGGCCCGCGGCCGCGACCCGAAGGGGTCGGCCCCGCGCACGGCGAGCGCCGTCCCGTAGGTCCCCATGGCCAGCCCCGCCGCCCCCAGGGCCGCCCACCGTTCGCGCATGCGGACATCCTCGACACGTTCGGGTGATTCCCCCTCAGGACCCGCCGGGTAGCCTGAAGTGGATCGCCAGAATCTCTCGCATGGGAGTAACGATGAGCGTCGCACCGTACCCGGACTGGCTCCGTCCGCCCACCGGCGGTTACACGGCCGACGACCTGGACCGCCTCCCCGACCTGCCTCCGCACACGGAGCTGATCGACGGGAGCCTGGTGTTCGTGAGTCCGCAGACGAAGTTCCACATGCGCACGATGCGCGCGCTGGAGCGCGGCCTGGAGAGCGCGGCGCCGGCCGGGTGGGAGGTCTGGCGTGAGATGACGGTGAAACTCGACCTCCGCAACCGCCCCGAGCCGGATCTCATGGTGGTGGACGAGGAGGCGGACACCGGTCCCGGGCAGACCAGCTGCCTTCCGGAGCACGTCCTGCTGGCGGTGGAAGTCGTCTCGCAGGAGTCCGAGGCCCGCGACCGCGAGGCCAAGCCCCGCAAGTACGCGGCTGCCGGGATCCGCCACTTCTGGCGCGTGGAGAGCGACGAGGGGCGCCCGGTCGTCTACGCCTACGAGCTCGACCCCGCCACCCACTGCTACGTCGCCACCGGGATCTTCCACGACCGCCTCAAGCTGGACCGCCCCTTCCCGCTCGACATCCTGCTGCCCGGCCGCTGAGCCGTTCCGCATTCTGGACATCGGATGTCATCCCCTGGGACGAGGAGTACCGTTCCGGACATGTCTCGCAGCCTTCGTCTCGCAGTGATCCCCGGTGACGGCATCGGCCAGGAAGTGGTGGCCCAGGGCCTTCGGGTGCTCACCGCCGTCCTCCCCGCCGACGTCAAGGTGGAGACCACCGAGTACGACCTCGGAGCCCGTCGCTACCACGCCACCGGCGAGACGCTGCCGGACAGCGTGCTGGCGGAGCTGAAGACCCAGGACGCGATCCTGCTCGGCGCGATCGGCGACCCCTCGGTGCCCTCCGGGGTGCTGGAGCGCGGGCTGCTGCTCAAGCTGCGGTTCGCCTTCGACCACCACATCAACCTGCGCCCGGGCAAGCTCTTCCCCGGCGTGGCCTCCCCGCTCGCGGGCGACCCGGTGATCGACTTCGTGGTGGTCCGCGAGGGCACCGAGGGCCCCTACGTCGGCAACGGCGGCTCGCTGCGCACCGGCACCGAGCACGAGGTGGCCACCGAGGTCAGCCTGAACACCGCCTTCGGCATCGAGCGCGTGGTGCGTGACGCCTACCGGCGCGCCGCCGCCCGCCCGCGCAGGAAGCTCACGCTGGTCCACAAGAACAACGTGCTGGTGCACGCCGGTCACCTGTGGACCCGGATCTTCGAGCAGGTCGGTCGGGAGTTCCCCGAGGTCACCACCGACTACCTGCACGTGGACGCGGCGACGATCTTCTTCGTCACCCAGCCCGAGCGGTTCGACGTGATCGTCACCGACAACCTCTTCGGTGACATCCTGACCGACCTGGCCGCCGCCGTCACCGGTGGCATCGGCCTGGCCGCGAGCGGCAACATCAACCCCTCGGGCGCGTTCCCCTCGATGTTCGAGCCGGTGCACGGCTCCGCCCCGGACATCGCCGGCCAGGGCAAGGCCGACCCGACCGCCACCGTGCTCTCGGTCGCCATGCTCCTGGAGCACCTCGGGTTCGCGGACGAAGCGGCCAAGGTGGAGGCCGCCGTCGCGGCCGACCTCACCGAGCGCGCCGGCGCCCGCAGCACCTCGCAGGTCGGCGACGCGCTCGTCGCCCGAGTATCCGGCTGACGGGCCGGCTGAGGCGCTCCTCCCCAGGACAACACCCACAGCTGTTCGGCACGGCCCCTGAGATGCGACCATCAACAGTGGGCCGTGCCGTCGTGCGTTTCTGCAGCCGACGGCGGTCACGGCCCGGACCAACCCCACGGTGAAGGACAGAAGCCATGACCACGCCCACCCAGGCGCCCCTCACGTTCGAGCTCAAGCCCTCCGCGCACCCGCTGCCCGCGGCCGAGCGCGAGGCCCGGCTGGTGAACCCCGGCTTCGGTCGGGTCTTCACCGACCACATGGTCACCATCCGCTGGACCGAGGGTCGCGGCTGGCACGACGCCCAGCTCACGCCGTACGCGCCGCTGGAGATGGACCCGGCGAACATGACGCTGCACTACGGGCAGGCGATCTTCGAGGGCCTCAAGGCCTACCGCCAGCCCGACGGCTCGATCGCGACCTTCCGCCCGGAGGCGAACGCCGCCCGCTTCCAGAACTCGGCCCGCCGCCTGGCGATGCCGGAGCTGCCGACCGCGGACTTCGTCAAGGCCGTCGAGCTGCTGGTCCAGCAGGAGCAGGACTGGGTGCCCAACGAGGCCGAGCAGAGCCTCTACCTGCGGCCCTTCATGTTCGCCACCGAGGTGGGCCTGGGGGTGCGCCCGGCCAACGAGTACCTCTTCATGATCATCGCCTCGCCGGCCGGCGCCTACTTCCCCGGTGGCGTCAAGCCGGTCTCGGTCTGGCTCTCCGAGGAGTACGTGCGCGCCGCCCCCGGTGGCACCGGCGCGGCCAAGTGCGCCGGCAACTACGCGGCCTCGCTGGTCGCCCAGGCGCAGGCCGCCGAGAAGGGCTGCGACCAGGTGGTCTGGCTGGACGCCGCCGAGCACAAGTGGATCGAGGAGATGGGGGGCATGAACCTCTACTTCGTCTTCGGCGAGGGCGAGAACGCGAGGATCGTCACGCCGGCCCTCTCCGGCGCGCTGCTGCCCGGCATCACCCGCGAGTCGCTGCTCACCATGGCCGCCGACCTCGGCTACGCCACCGAGGAGCGCCGGATCTCCACCGACGAGTGGAAGCAGGGCAACGCGGACGGCACCCTCACCGAGGTCTTCGCCTGCGGCACCGCCGCCGTGATCACCCCGGTCGGCTCGGTCAAGTCCGCCCGCGGTGACTGGACGGTCGGCACCGGCGAGCCGGGCCCGGTCACCATGCGCCTGCGCGAGACCCTGCTGGGCATCCAGGGCGGCACCGTCGCGGACACCCACGGCTGGCTGCACCCCATCGTCTGACCCCCGCACCACCACCACCCGTCCCGGGCGCCGCACTGCGAGGAGGCGCCCGGGCTGGGTAACCTCGAAGTGCTTCGCTCGTTGAGCCGGTGGACCGGAAGGCAAGGAGGGGCCATGTCTGCGCCGACGCACGACTTCGTCGAGCTCGGGGACCGGGATGAGCACGCCTTGGTGGAGGCCTTCCTGGCGCTGGAGACCCCCGAGGGGTTCAAGGCCGAGCTCATCGAGGGGAAGATCGTCGTGACTCCACCGCCGGACGGCGAACACGAGACCGTGATCGGGCGGATCGTGCGCCAGGTGTTCACCGAGGGTCCCAAGGAGGTCGACTTCGCTCCCGGCAAGGGCCTGGTGGTGCCCGACGGGCACTACATCCCCGACGCCACCTTCGCCCGGCGCGGCGCGTTCAGCGCCGCGGACTCCTGGTGGAAGCCCGAGGGGGTCCTGATGGTCCTGGAGGTCACCTCCCGCCGCCCGGGCAAGGACCGCGAGGAGAAGCGGACCGGCTACGCCGCCGCCGGGATCCCGCTCCACCTGCTGGTCGACCGCCAGGCCGGTCTGGTCGTCCTGCACAGTGACCCCGAGGGCGCCGAGTACCGGGGCGTCACCCAGGCCGCCATCGGCGAGCCGCTCGACCTGCCGGCGCCGTTCGGGTTCGCGCTCGACACGGGCGAGCTCTTCTGAGCAGCCCACCCCGGCCCCTCCGTCCCGGATCGCGAGACGGGGCGGCCGCAGGGCGGACGGTGTGCCAGACTGCGAACGTGTCCTCGCTCGCGCTCATGATTAGCAGCAGGCGCGCCGGTCCGCAGTGACCGTTCCGCAGTGATCCCCGCGGGACGACCACCGTGTCAACAGACCCGCGCGCAGACCTCTCGCACCCGCGAGGGGTCTTTTCTTTTGCCCCGCCGAGCCCACCCCGCGCCGGCCGGGCAGGATCCGGTCCCCGGCACCGCCCACGAGGCGGTGCACGGAACCCGGGTGGCGCGCGGGATGGTGGACAGTGGGGCCGGGATCGTCCGGCAACAGCAGCAGCTCTCCCCGAACGGAGAAACCAGGGTCATGACCGACGGCAGTACGCGTCACCCCGACGACAGCTTCCACGTCTTCGACACCACCCTGCGCGACGGCGCGCAGCGCGAGGGCATCAACCTCACGGTGGCCGACAAGCTGACCATCGCACGGCACCTGGACGACTTCGGGGTCGGCTTCATCGAGGGCGGCTGGCCCGGCGCCAACCCCCGCGACACCGAGTTCTTCGCCCGTGCCGCCGCCGAGCTGGAGCTGCGGCACGCCCAGCTGGTGGCCTTCGGCGCCACCCGGCGGGCCGGCGGCACGGCCGAGGCCGACCCGCAGCTGGCCGCGCTGGTGGACTCCGGCGCGCCGGTGATCACCCTGGTCGCCAAGGCGCACGACCGCCACGTGGAGCTGGCCCTGCGCACCACGCTGGAGGAGAACCTGGAGATGGTCCGGGACAGCGTCTCCTACCTGCGCTCGCGCGGGCGGCGGGTCTTCATCGACTGCGAGCACTTCTTCGACGGCTACCGGGCCAACCGCGAGTACGCGCTGCGCGTGGTCCAGGCCGCGCACGAGGCCGGCGCCGACGTGGTGGTGCTGTGCGACACCAACGGCGGCATGCTGCCCGCCGGGGTGCACGAGACCGTCGCCGACGTGCTCGCGGCCACCGGCGCCCGGCTCGGCATCCACGCGCAGGACGACACCGGCTGCGCGGTGGCCAACACGCTGGCCGCGGTGGACGCCGGGGCCACCCACGTGCAGTGCACCGCGAACGGCTACGGCGAGCGGGTCGGCAACGCCAACCTCTTCCCGGTGGTGGGCGCGCTGGAGATCAAGTACGACCGGCGGGTACTGCCGGCCGGCAAGCTCACCGAGATGACCCGGATCTCGCACGCGGTGGCCGAGGTGGTCAACCTGACGCCCTCCACCCACCAGCCCTACGTCGGCGTCTCGGCCTTCGCCCACAAGGCCGGCCTGCACGCCTCGGCGATCAAGGTGGACCCCGACCTCTACCAGCACATCGACCCCGAGCGGGTCGGCAACACCATGCGGATGCTGGTCTCCGACATGGCCGGACGGGCCTCGGTCGAGCTCAAGGGCCGGGAGCTGGGCTACGACCTGTCCGCCGACCGCGACCTGGTGGGCCGGGTGGTCGCCAAGGTCAAGGAGCAGGAGAACCTCGGCTACACCTACGAGGCCGCCGACGCCTCCTTCGAGCTGCTGCTGCGCGACGAGGTGCACGGCAGCCGGGCGCGGTTCTTCACGCTGGAGTCCTGGCGCTGCATCAGCGAGCAGCAGGCCGGCGGCGTGGCGGCGGGCAACGAGGCCACCGTCAAGCTCTGGGCCGAGGGCGAGCGGATGGTCGCCACCGGGGAGGGCAACGGCCCGGTGGACGCGCTGGACCGGGCGCTGCGCGCCGCGCTGGAGCGGATCTACCCGCAGCTGGCCAAGTTGGAGCTGGTGGACTACAAGGTCCGCATCCTGGAGGGCCAGCACGGCACCGGCTCGCGCACCCGGGTGCTGATCGAGTCGGCCGACGGGACCACCACCTGGTCCACGGTGGGCGTCGCCGACAACGTGATCGCGGCCTCCTGGCGGGCTCTGGAGGACGCGTACACGTACATCCTGATCAAGGCCGGGCTGGTGCCCCGCGACTGACGAACCCGCGGCCCGCGGGCCGGTACGGGTACGCCGTGGGGACCCCGCTCGGGGTCCCCACTTCGGCTATCGCAGTCGGGCGAGCAGGGCGTGTTCGACGAGGGTGATGAGGGCGCTCTTGGCGC
>NZ_BAAALF010000268.1:0-8282 GCF_039528135.1 Kitasatospora nipponensis
GCGAGGAGGGCGAGGAGTTGCCCGCCCTGCGGGCCGGGGGGGCGGGAGGGGCCCGCGCGGAGGGCGGCGCGCTGGGCGTCTGCGGCGGCGACGGCACGGTCAACCTGGAGGCGGCCCTGGCCGCCAAGCACGGGCTGCCGCTCGCGGTCTTCCCCGGCGGCACCCTCAACCACTTCGCCGCCGACGCCGGCATCGAGGACTTCGCGGCCACCGCCGAGGCGGTCCTGGCCGGCGCCGGCGTCGCGGTGGACCTCGGCGTGCTGAGGGCTCCGGGCGGTGAGCGGCACCGGGTCTTCCTCAACACCTTCAGCATCGGCATCTACCCCGACCTGGTGCGGCTGCGCGAGCGCTGGGAACACCGGATCGGCAAGTGGCCGGCCCTCGCGCTGGCCGTGGCCCGGCTGCTGCCCGCCGCCGAGCCCACCGAGCTGGAGATCGCCGGCGAGCGGCGGCGGGTCTGGCTGCTCTTCGCCGGCAACGGGCGCTACCGGCGCCACGGGATGGCACCGTCCACCCGCGACCGCCTGGACGCCGGGGTGCTCGACGTGCGCCTGGTGGACGCCGGTCACCGCTTCGCGCGGCTGCGCCTGGTGCTGGCCTTCCTGACCGGCGCGCTCGACCGGACCCCGGTCTACCGCACCGCCCGGCTGACCCGGCTGCGGCTGGGCGGTCTCCAGAAGGTGCGTCATCTCAGCCTGGACGGCGAGGCGTTGCCCGCGCCCGACGCGCTGGAGCTCGGCGCGCTCGAAGGGGGCCTGCTGGTCTACCGCCCGGCCGTCCCGAGCCGGTCCGGCCCGCCCGAGCACGGTTGACTTCGAGTGCGCTCCACCTCCTAGAGTGCGGCTGCCGGGCACCGCGCGGCGGCCCGCGGCGCCCCACTCGTGCCCCGCCGCCTGCCCGTCCCCGGCCCCCGCACCAGCACCGCACCAGCACCGCAGGAGGACGACCAATGCGCTACCGCACCCTGGGCCGCACCGGCATCGAGGTCAGCACGTACTGCCTGGGCACCATGATGTTCGGCGCGGTCGGCAACCGGGACCACGACGACTGCGCCCGGATCGTGCACGCCGCCCTCGACCAGGGGATCAACTTCGTCGACACCGCCGACATGTACTCGGCCGGCGAGTCGGAGGAGATCGTCGGCAAGGCCCTGCACGGCCGCCGGGACGACGTGGTGCTCGCCACCAAGGTGCACTTCCCGATGGGCGAGGGCCGCAACCGCGGCGGCAACTCGCGGCGTTGGATCCTCACCGCGGTGGAGGACAGCCTGCGCCGGCTGCGGACCGACCGGATCGACCTCTACCAGGTGCACCGCCCGGACGAGTCCACCGACATCGAGGAGACCCTCTCGGTCCTCGGCGATCTGGTGCGGCAGGGCAAGATCCGCGCCTTCGGCTGCTCCACCTTCCCCGCCGAGGAGATCGTCGAGGCGCAGCACGTGGCCGAGCGCCGCGGTCTGCAACGGCTGCGCACCGAGCAACCGCCGTACTCGATCCTGGCCCGTGGCATCGAGGCGTCGGTGCTGCCGGTCTGCCAGCGCTACGGCATGGGGGTGCTGACCTGGGCGCCACTCGCGGCGGGCTTCCTGACCGGCCGCTACCGCGAGGGCCGGCCCGTCGACCTGACCGCCGGGCGCGCCGCGCTCACCCCGCACCGCTTCGACCCGGCGATCGCGCAGAACGCCGCCAAACTGCGGGTGGTCGAGGAGCTGGTCGAGCTCGCGGGGGACCTCGGCTGCTCGCTGCCCGAGCTCGCGGTGGCGTTCCCGCTGGCCCACCCGGGCGTCACCTCGGTCATCCTCGGGCCGCGCACCCACGAGCAGCTCGACGGCCTGCTGAAGGGCGCCGCGCTCACCCTGGACGACGCCGCCCTCGACCGGATCGACGCGATCGTGCCGCCCGGGACCGACGTCTACCAGCCGGACGGCGTCTGGCGGGCGCCGGCGCTGGCCGATCCGGCCCGCCGCCGGCGCCCGGCGGCCGAGCGCAGCGCGAGCTGAGCCCGGCGCCGGCCGAGCCCACCGGCCGAGCGCAGCACCGGCCGAGCGCAGCACGGGTCGAGCCCGGCGCGCGCTCAGGCCAGGTACGGCGAGATGATCGCCAGCACCTCCACCAGCCGCCCGCGCACCGCCTCCCGGTGGGTCAACTGCCGCCGCTCACCGTCCCCGTGGCGCTCGGTGCGCACCCCGCGCTCGGCACACAGGGCCAGCATCCACAGCGTCCGCAGGGTGTTGCTGGCGTGGTAGGGCACCGGGCCCGGCTCGCCGGCCAGGAAGTCGGCGGCCACCGCGTCCAGCCAGTCGACCGACTGGGCGGGCGTCAGCTCGGGGCGGGTCAGCGTGCGGGCGAGCGCGTAGCCGAGCCGCTCGTCCTCCATCGCGTCCCAGAGCTGCCCGGCCGGTGCGAGCATCCGGGCCGCGCCCAGCTCCAGCAGGGCGGCCGGGTCGGCGGGGCTGTGCAGGCCCAGCGCGCCGAGCAGGTCGGCGCCGTGCGCCACGGCGTGCAGCCAGCCCAGCTCGCCGTCGTAGCCGCGCAGGTCCCGCTCGGCGGGGTACCAGCGGGCGAACGCGGCCACCCAGTGCGGCGCGTAGCTGCCCTGCTCGACCAGAGCCGCCAGGATCAGCGGCGCGAAGGTGCGCGCCTGGATCTGCGGGTCCTCGAACCGCTCGGCCATCGCGTCGCCCAACTCGAGCCGCTGCTGCGGCTCCAGGCGCGGTATCAGCGCGCGCAGCGCGGGGTAGGCCCGCTCGTCGCGGACCACCGGGTCGGGCGAGCGCAGCGCCTGGCTCAGCTCGGTCATCGTCTGCTGAAGATCATCCATGCCGGCCGACCCTACCGCCCCCCTGCGGTGCCGGGCCCGACTGGCAGCGCGGGCACCAGAACGCCACCCGCTGCTGCGGCGCGAGGCCCTGGGTGGCGGTGCGCACCGTGCTGCCGCAGCGGCGGCACGGCAGGCCGGCCCGGCCGTACACCCAGTGGCTGCGGTCGGGGCGCGTCTCCCCGGTGGTGACGTGACCGGGGCGCAGCCGGTTCGCGTGGAGCAGGCGCTGGGCCAGCGCGAGCAGCCGCTGCGGCGCGGGCAGCTCGCCGACCGGGGTCCACGGGGTGACGGCGGCCATGAAGCAGAGCTCGTTGGCGTAGACGTTGCCGATGCCGGCCAGGTTGCGCTGGTCGAGCAGCGCCTCGCCGGTGGGCCGGGCGGGGGCCAGGGCCAGGCGGCGCAGCGCCTCGTCCGGATCCCAGTCGGGGCCGAGCAGGTCCGGACCGAGATGGCCGACGGCCCGCTCCTCGTGCTCGGTGCGCAGCAGCTCGACCACCGGCAGGCGGTAGCCCACCGCGACGCACTCCGCGGTGCCGAGCACCGCGCGCACCTGGTGGGCCGGCCCGCCGCTCCACGGCTCGCCGGGCCGGTGGAGCAGCCAGCGGCCGTCCATCCGCAGGTGGGTGTGCAGGGTCAGGCCGCCCTCCAGCCGGGTGAGCAGGTGCTTGCCGCGCGGCGCCACCTCCAGCACCCGGCGCCCCGTCAGCTCGGCGGTGGCGTGCGCGGGCACCCGCAGCTCGGCGGTGGTCAGCAGTCGGCCGGCCAGCGCCTCGTGCAGCTGGGCGGCGGTGCGGAAAACGGTGTCTCCCTCGGGCATGTCTTCCAGCATGCACCCGCCGCCCGCCCCGCTACTCTCGATCCTGTGTGTCACCGGCCCGCGGCCTGCTGCCGCGTGCGCCGTCCGCAGCGGCCCTCAGGAGGCGACCGATGGCGATCGCGACCGTCAACCCGGCGACTGGACAGACTCTTCGGACCTTCGAGCCGTACTCGGCCGAGGCCGTCGAGCAGCGCCTGGCCCGCGCGACGCAGACCTTCGCGCAGTACCGGCTGACCGATTTCGGCCAGCGCGCGCAACTGATGCACCGGGCGGCCGAGCTGCTGGACGCCGACCGGGAGACCATCGCGCGGCTGATGACCACCGAGATGGGCAAGCCGCTGGTGGCCGCCCGCGCGGAGGCCGCCAAGTGCGCGAAGGCGATGCGCTGGTACGCCGACCGGGCGCCGGGGCTGCTGGCCGACGAGCACCCCTCGATCGCGGACGTCGCGGACGCGGGCGCCTCGCGGGCCTGGGTGCGCTACCGCCCGCTGGGCGTGGTGCTGGCCGTCATGCCGTGGAACTTCCCGCTCTGGCAGGTGATCCGCTTCGCCGCCCCCGCGCTGATGGCGGGCAACGTGGGCCTGCTCAAGCACGCCTCGAACGTGCCGCAGACCGCGCTCTACCTGGAGGACCTCTTCCGCGGCGCCGGTTTCCCGGACGGCTGCTTCCAGACCCTGCTGATCGGCTCCGGCGCCGTGGAGGGGGTGCTGCGGGACCCGCGGGTGGCCGCGGCCACCCTGACCGGCAGCGAGGGGGCCGGCCGGTCGGTGGCCTCGGTGGCCGGCGACGAGGTGAAGAAGACGGTGCTGGAGCTGGGCGGCAGCGACCCGTTCGTGGTGCTGCCCTCGGCCGACGTGCAGGCGGCCGCCCGGACGGCGGTGACCGCCCGGGTGCAGAACAACGGGCAGTCCTGCATCGCGGCCAAGCGGTTCATCGTGCACACCGACGTCTACGACGAGTTCACCACCGCCTTCACGGCCGCGATGGGCGCGCTGCGGATGGGCGACCCGATGGACGAGGGCACCGAGGTCGGTCCGCTGGCCACCCGGCAGGGCCGCGACGAGCTGGCCGAGCTGGTCGCCGACGCGCTGGCGCTGGGCGCCAAGGCGGAGACCGGGGGCGCCTACCCGCAGGGGCTGGGCGAGGGCTGGTACTACCCGCCCACCGTGCTCACCGAGGTGAGCGCGCGGATGCGGATCCACCACGAGGAGGCGTTCGGGCCGGTCGCCACGGTCTACCGGGCCACCGACCTGGACCACGCGGTCGAGCTGGCCAACGACACGCCGTTCGGCCTGAGTTCCAGCGTCTGGACCCACGACGAGGCGGAGCAGGAGCGCTTCGTGCGGGACATCCAGGCCGGTGGCGTCTTCTTCAACGGCATGACCGCCTCGCACCCGGCGCTGCCCTTCGGCGGGGTGCGGCGCTCCGGGTACGGGCGGGAGCTGTCGGCGCACGGCATCAGGGAGTTCTGCAACACCACCACGGTCTGGGTGGCGGCCGGCTGAGGGCGGCCGCCGCGCGGTGGCGGGGGTGGGGCGCGGCCGGCCTCACCCCCGGGGCGGCCGCTCCCCACCGCGGCGGCTCAGTCCTCGCCGAGGACCGCGTACCACTCGGTGTCGCCACGGTCGAACGGGTCGAAGGGGTCGGCCGGCTCCACCTCCTCGCCGATCCGGCGCTGGACCTGCTCCGGCCTGACGCCGGACTCGACAGTGGCTCCGCCTTCGCGTTCCATGGGGCCTCCTTCGGCTCGATGATCGTCGGTGATCCTCGACGTTCTGCACGATCTTCATCGAGCGGCACCCCGGGGCCGGCCGTCTGCCACCCGGCGGGACCACGAGTTCGCCCGAACGGCCGCATCCGTGCGCGGCGTGCCCCCGATCGGGCCACGCCCCGCTCGTCCGGCGCTCGGACCTCGGTAGGGCTTGTCGGACGAGCCCCCCGGGCCCCGGGCCGGGTCAGTCCTGCTTGGCGCTGAGCAGCGAGAACCGGCCGCCCTGCGGGTCGCGCAGGTGCGCCACCCGGCCGTAGGGGGTGTCCAGCACCTCGCCGAGCACGTCGGCGCCGAGCCCCTCGGCCAGCTCCACGGCGGCGTCCGCGTCCGGGACCGAGAAGTACACGTTCCAGCTGGGCCGGGCCTCGGGGTCGGTGGCCACCGCCAGCGCGGCCACGCTCTGCCGCTCGGTGCGCAGCACCACCCGGTCGTGCTCCCAGCGGGTCTCCAGCTCGTCGGGGTCGCGGTTGTCCCAGGCGAAGACCTCGCCGTAGAAGAGCGCGGCGGCGAAGGCGTCGAAGGTCCGCAGCTCGATCCAGACCGGCGCGCCGGGGATGGAGCGCAGCGTCGGGCCCATCGCCGGACCGCCCTCCCAGATGCCGAACGGCGCGCCGTCCGGGTCGGCGGCGATCGCCAGGCGTCCGTCGTCGAAGCCCAGCGGACCGATCGCCACCTCCTCGGCGCGGGCCCGCACCCGCTCGGCGACCACGTCCGCGTTCTCGGCCCCGAAGTAGGTGGTCCAGTTCACCGGCAGCTGCAGGTCCGCCGAGGCGCTCAGCCCGGCGACCGCGACGCCGCCGACCATGGCGCGCACGTAGGGGCCCCAGCGGTCCGGGCCCGGGCGGAAGCTCCAGCCGAGCAGCGGACCGTAGAAGGCCTGCGCGGCGTCCAGGTCGCTGGCCATCAGGCTCACCCAGCTCGGGATCGCCGGCACGCACCGCACCGCGGGCCCCTCCGGCGCCGCGCCGGGCCGCGCCGTACCGTCCGACGCCGCGCCGTCCCGCACGGTACCGCTCGCCGCCCTGTCCGCCGCCTCGGTCATCGCTGCGCCTCCTTGCGGCCCGACCGTCCTGGCCTGGCTCTTTCTGCTCCGACCGTACTCGCACCACGCCCCGGTCGCACGGACCCGCTGCGAAGGCGCCGCCGGTGACTCCATGGCATCGTGGACACCCGGCGGCTGACGGCCCGTCGGGTGAGGGGTTCCGGATGTCAGACACGCGCACCTCCACGCGGGCGCGTCGCGCGACCGTGCGGGCGGGGATCGCGGCGGTGACCGAGCCGGGCGTCCCGGTGCGCCGGACCTGGTTCCCGATCGGCTTCGGCCTCGCGCTCGGCGCGCTGCTCGCCTACCTGCTGGTGCACTCGCTGCTGCGGATCGGCGGCCTGCTCACCCTCGTGCTGCTCGCGCTCTTCCTCGCGATCAGCCTGGAGCCGCTGGTCACCTGGCTGATCCGGCGCGGTCTGCCGCGGGCCTGGGCGGTGGCGGTCCTGGTGCTGACGGTGCTGGCGGCGCTGGCCTGGGTGTTGGCGCTGGTCATCCCGCCGCTGAGCGCGGAGGCCAACGAGCTGGCCGGGGCGGTGCCGGGCTGGCTGCAGCAGCTGCACGACCACCAGTCGGCGCTCGGCCGGCTGGAGGACCGCTACCACCTGGTCGACCGGGCGGAGCACGAGCTCAACGGCGGCAACGCGGCCACCGTGCTGAACGGGGTGCTGGACGCGGGGCAGCTGGTGCTGGACGCGCTGACCGCCATCGCGGTGGTCACCACGCTGACCCTGTACTTCCTGGCCGGCCTGCCGACCATCAAGGCCTACGGCTACCGCTTCGTGCCGGCCAGCAGGCGCCCGCGGGTCGAGGCGCTGGTCGAGGAGGTGGTGGCCCGCACCGGGCGCTTCATGTTCGCCAACCTCGCCACCTCGGCCGTCGCGGGCCTGGCCACCTTCCTGTGGCTGGAGGGCTGGGGCGTGCCCTACCCGGCCGTGCTCGGGGTCTTCGTCGCCCTGATGGACCTGGTGCCGGTGGTCGGCTCGACCATCGGCGGCGTGGTGGTCTCGCTGGTGGCGCTGGTCGTCTCGTTCCCGGTGGCGCTGGGGACGGCCGCCTTCTACGTCTTCTTCCGGCTGGCCGAGGACTACCTGATCATGCCCCGGGCGATGAAGTACGCGGTGGCGGTGCACCCGGTGGTGACGGTGCTGGCGGTGCTGGTGGGGGGCGCGCTGCTGGGCATCGTCGGCGCGCTGGTGGCGGTGCCGGTGGCGGTGGCGGTGGGGCTGGTGCTGGACGAGGTGGTCTTCCCCCGACTGCAGCAGCGCTGAGCCGGCTCGGGGCCGGGTCAGCGGCGGGCCAGTACCGCCAGCTCGCGGCCGAAGGCGACCACCAGCCGGCCGTCCGGCGCGCCGGCCAGGGCCCGGATCGGCTGCGGGAACGGCACGGGGCCGGCGAGCGGCTCACGGGTGGTCAGGTCCCACCCGCGCACCGTCCCGTCCTCGCCGCCGGAGAACAGCCGCGGGCGGCCGTCGACGCGGCTGGTGGCCAGCGCGTTCACCGCGCCGCCGTGACCGGTCATCGGCTCGCCGACCTGCTCGCCGGCGTTCAGGTCCCACAGCCGCACCGTGGCGTCGGCGCTGCCGGTCACCGCGTGCGGGCGGCCCTCCACCAGCAGCAGGGCCAGGGCGTGGACCGCGTCGGTGTGGCCGCCCAGCACCTCACCGACCTGCCGCCCGGTCGTCAGGTCCCAGTGGCGCAGCAGGCCGTCGTCGCCGCTGGAGAGGGCGTGCGGACGGCCGTCGAGCACCGCGGTCGCCACCGCGCGGACCTGGTGGGCGTGGCCGGTCATCGGCTCGCCGACCTGCCGCCCGCAGGTCAGGTCCCAGAGC
>NZ_BAAALF010000269.1:0-8234 GCF_039528135.1 Kitasatospora nipponensis
GCCGGGGTAGAGCGTCACCTGATGCCCCGCCAGCTCCAGGGCCAGCGCCTGGTGCGCCGCCGTCACCCCCGAACCGCAGTAGACCCCGACCGGCTCGCGCCCGTTCGCGCCCAGCGCGCGGAACCGCTCCACCAGCTCGGCGACCGGCAGGAAGTGCCCGTCCGCGCCGACGTTCTCGAAGGTCGGCGCGCTCAGCGCACCGGGGATGTGGCCGGCCCGCGAGTCCATCGGCTCCACCTCGCCCCGGTAGCGCTCGGCCGCGCGCGAGTCCAGCAGCAGGCCGGTGCGGGCCAGCTCCGCGGCCGCGTCCCCGTCCAGCGTGGGCAGCTGGCCGGGGACCGGCTTGAAGTCGCCCTCGCCCGGCGGCGGGACCTCGGTGGTCACCGGCTGCCCGGCCGCCTGCCAGGCGGCGATGCCGCCGTCCAGCACCCGCACCTGCGGGTGGCCGGCCCAGCGCAGCACCCACCAGGCCCGCGCGGCCGCGGTCGCCGGGGCGGAGTCGTAGACCACCACCGGGTACTCGGCCCGGACCCCGGCCCGGCGCAGCGCGGTGCCCAGCAGCTCGGCGTCCGGCAGCGGGTGCCGGCCGCCCTGGCCGGGCGGGCCGGGGGGCGCGGAGAGCTGCTGGTCCAGCTCCAGGAAGTACGCCCCCGGCAGGTGGCCGGCCAGGTAGTCGTCAATGCCGGGCGGACCGCCCAGCTGCCAGCGGATGTCCAGCAGGACCGGCGGGCGCTCGCCGGCCAGCTCAGCGGCGAGTTCGGCCACGGAGATCAGCGGAGAAGTCTTGTCCATGGCCGCCATTGTGCTGCTTCCGGCGGCCGCCGCGGGCGCGGTCGGCCCCCGTTCGGCCCCGTTCGGTCGCCCGGTGGCGCTGCGTGGTCCTTTGTGCGCTCTTTGCCATGATTTCCGCGCGGTCGCCCCACCCGCCGCGCGGTCAGGTGGGACCATCTGGAGCCTGGGGCCCGCGCCGCCGGGCCGGGTGCCCCGCGAGGAGGCTGTGATGACTGCGGTGAAGGTCCGGGTGGCACACGGCTCGCCCTGCTGGGTGAGCCTGATGGTCCACGACCTCGAACGCGCCAAGGCGTTCTACGGGCCCTTGCTGGGCTGGGACTTCACGCCCGGGCCGACCGAACTGGGCTGCTACGTCCGGGCCACGCTCGGCGGGGCCAAGGTGGCCGGCATCGGGGTGACGCCGCGGGAGCCGGCGCTGCCCGTCGAGTGGACCACCTACTTCGCGGTGGACAGCGCCGACGCGGTCTCCCAGCGGGTGCGCGAGTGCGGCGGGACGGTGGCGGTCGGCCCGCTGCAGTCCGAGGGGGCCGGTCGGCTCGCCGTCGCGGCCGACCTCTCCGGCGCCTTCTTCGGGCTCTGGGAGGGCCAGGACCACCTCGGCTGGGAGGTGGTCGGCGAGCCCGGCGCGCCGGTGTGGAACGAGCTGGTGACCAACGACGAGCCGCTCGCCGCCGCGTTCTACGGCTCGGTGCTGGGTCGCACGGTGGTGGAGGCCGAGCCCTCGGCGGTGGCCCGCGGCGAGGAGGACGCCACCCTGCAGGTCGAGGGGCACCCGGTCGCCGGGATCAAGCAGACCACCGACCTGCGCGACGGCCCGCCGCGCTGGCGGGTCTACTTCGCGGTCGAGGACGTCGACCTGGCGGTGCGTCAGTGCCTGCGGCTGGGCGGCGCGCTGCTGGTGGAGCCGTACGACACCCCGTACGGGCGGGTCGCGCGGCTGGCGGACCCGGAGGGCGGGCGCTTCTCCGTGGTGCGGCTGCCCTGAGCCGGCGGGCCGAGACGGGTGGTGGGGCGAGCGGTGATCCGTCTCAGTGGTGCTCGAAGGGCAGCACGTCCGGCGAGAGCGCGGCGGCCCGGGCGGTGGCGGCGGTGAGCCGGCGCCGGTGGTGGCGCCGGCAGAGCACCTCGTAGCCGACCTCGTCCTCACTGACCGCCACATCCCCGACCACCACCTGCGGCCCCTCGACCACCATGACGCCGCCCACCGTGCGGGCGTTGTGGGTGGCCCGGGCACCGCACCAGCAGAGCGCCTCGACCTGCAGCACCTCGACCCGGTCGGCCAGTTCGAGCAGCCGCTGGGAGCCGGGGAAGAGCCGGGTGCGGAAGTCGGTGGTGATCCCGAAGGTGAAGACGTCGACACCGAGCTCGTCGACCACCCGGGCCAGCTGGTCGACCTGCCCGGCGGTGTAGAAGTTGGCCTCGTCGCAGATCAGGTAGTCGACCTTGCCGCCCGCCGAGAGCAGCTGCACCACGTAGTGCTGGAAGTCGAAGCCGTCGGTCACCTCCACGGCCTCGGCGCGCAGGCCGAGCCGGCTGGAGATGGTGGAGGCGCCGGCCCGGTCGTGGCGGGCGAAGATGATCCCCTGCCGGCCGCGGGCGGCGTGGTTGTGGTTCATCTGCAGCGCCAGCGTCGACTTGCCGCAGTCCATCGTGCCCGAGAAGAACACCAGGTCAGCCATGGGTGGAGCGTGGGCCTTTCGTGAGCCGGACGGTCGCCGTGCGCGTCGGGGGACGCGCCGCGGGACGCATCAGGCGCGGACTTCGAGCAGCGGGACGAGCTGTTCGACGGGGGTCATCGAGCCGTGCAGCCCGACCATCGCGGACTCGCCCGGCTCACTGCGCGAGGCGGTCACCGCGACGTCGTCGCGGGCGGCGGCGACCACGTCGCCGATCCGGTGGTAGACCCGGTCGTCCACCGCGGGGCCGAACCAGCCGGCCTCGATGGCCTGGTCGCGGGTGGCCACCCACATCCGGTCGCCGAGCACCTCGCTCCAGACCGTGTGGACGTCGGCCGCCGCCCCCGGCACCGCGTAGACGTGCCGGGCCCGGCCCTCGCCGCCGAGCAGCGCGACGCCGGCGCCGAGCTCCCAGTCCTCGTCGAAGTCGATCCGGTTCTCGGGCGCGATGTCGATCATGCCGTGGTCGGCCGTGATGTACAGCGCCGAGCGCGGCGGCAGCTGCTCGGCGAGCCGCTGGGCCAGCCGGTCGACGGTGTTCAGCATCATCCGCCACTCGTCCGAGGCGACGCCGTAGCGGTGGCCCATGCCGTCCAGCTCGCTGACGTAGGTGTACACCAGCGCCCGGTCGGAGGCGGCGAGTTGACTGGCCGCCAGGTCCATCCGCTCCTCGCCGGTGGTGCGGCCCAGGAACTGGCCGCCGGAGAGCGCGATCCGGGTCAGCGGGGTCTGGGCGAAGAGCGGCGAGGAGACCTGGCTGGCCGCCACGCCGGCCGCGTGCACCCGCTCGAAGACCGTCGGGTAGGGCTGCCAGGTGCGCGCGTCCACCGGCGGCTGCCAGCGCAGCTGGTTCATCAGCTGGTTGCGGCCCGGGATCGCCACCGTGTACCCGGCCAGGCCGTGCAGGCCGGGCGGCAGGCCGGTGCCGACCGAGGCCAGCGAGGTCGCCGTGGTGGAGGGGAAGCCCGCGGTGATCGGGCGCCCGCTGCCGCCCAGCGACCCGGCCAGCAGCGAGGTCAGGAACGGCGCGTAGGCGGGATGGCGGCGGATCAGCTCCCACCCCATGCCGTCCACCAGGAAGACGCAGACCCGGTCGGCGGGGGCCAGCGGCAGGATGCCGGTGAACCCGGGCACGCCCATGCCCGCCGCCACCGTGGGCAGCAGGTCGCAGAGAGAGCCGCTGCCGTAGCCGGGGGCGGGCGCGTCGGCGGGGTCGAGGAGTTCGAAGTCGTCGTAGCCGTAGGGCGGGTGCGTCATCTGCCGGTACCGGACCCTCAGGCCCTGCTGATGGCGGCTTCGGACAGCGCCCGGGCGAAGACCAGCGCCTGGGCCACCGTCTCCGGGCCGTCCCCCGCCTCGCTGACCCGAAGTGACAGGTCGTCAGCGGTGGCCGAGCCGGTGTACCCGTGGTCCGCCTCGCAGTTGGGGTCCGAGCAGCCGGCCGGCTCCAGGTCGATCCGCTGCACCGCGCCCCAGCCGATGGTCAGCACGACCTCGCGCGGCAGGGTGCCGGGGGTGTACGTCTCCGGGTTGGCGACCATCCGGCTCAGCACCACGGAGCCGATCCGGTCCAGCCGCACGCTCTCGGTGGAGGTCGTCGCGTACGGCACCGGGCTGGTGGCGTCGGCGGCCTGCTCGTCGGTGTGGCTCACCACGAACCGGGTCGAGGTGAGCACCAGCACGGTCACGTGCCGGCGCACCTCGTTGGCGTCGAAGGTGGTCTCCTGGTGGACCAGGTAGGAGGTGATCGGCTCGGGGCCCACCGCGGACTCCACGGCCTCGGACACCAGCGCCGGGTAGTAGCCGCTGCGCTCGATCGCCGAGCGCAGGTCCTGCGTGGTGGTGGTACCGGTCTTCGCCATAACTCCATCCTGGCATGCCCCGCCGACGCAGCGGGCTGGACTGCGCCGGACATCCGCGTCGGCCGCCTCACTGACCGCCCCCCGGACGGGCGCAACCCAGGAAGGCTACAGGGTGCTCATGCTGCGCGGGCCCAGATCACTGCGGGCCGGCAGCGGGGCGATCCGCACCCGGGCCCCCAGGATCGCCAGCCCGTGCGGGCCCACGACCACCGGTTCGAGGTCGACCGCGGCGACCTCCGGAAGATCGTCCGCCAGCTGGGAGACCCGCAGCAGCAGTTCCTCCAGGGCGGCGGTGTCCACCGGGGCGGCGCCGCGCCAGCCGAAGAGCAGCGGGGCCGCGCGCACCTCGCGCACCAGCGCCGCCACCTCCAGGTCGGTGGCCGGGATCAGCCGGTGCGCCACGTCACCGAGCAGCTCGGCCGGGGCGCCGGCCAGGCCGAAGGAGAGGATCGCGCCGACCGCCGGGTCGACGCTCGCGCCGATCACCGTGTCCACCCCGCGCGCGGCCATCCGCTGGACCACCGGCTCGGACCGGGCCGGGCCGCCGAGCAGGGCGGACAGCTCGCGGTAGGCGCGGCGCAGCCCCTCCTCGTCGGTCAGGTCGAGCCGCACGCTGCCCAGGTCGGGGCGGTGGCGCAGGTGCGTGGCGGTGGCCTTGAGGGCCACCGGGTAGCCGAGCGCGGCGGCCGCGCGCAGGGCCTGCTCCTCGTCGGGGGCGGGCAGCGCGCGCTGCACCTCGATGCCGTAGTGGGCCAGCAGCGCGGCCGCCTGCGGATCGGGCAGCGTGAAGCGGGCGCCGCCGGGCTGGGTGCGGGCCGCGGCCGCGGTGCGGGTGTCCAGCGCCTCCTCGACCAGCCGGCGGGCGGCCGCGGTGTCGATCCCCTCCAGTTCGGGCACCCGGGCGGTCTGCTCGGCGGCCTCCGTGGTGCGCCGCCACGCGCCGTAGCGCACGGCGTGGGCCAGGGCGCGCACCGCCCGCTCGGGCGCGGGGTAGGCGGGCAGGGCCTCCTCGTCGGTGCGCAGCACGGCGGGCAGGTCGGTCAGCGCGAGGTGGGTGAGCAGCAGCGGCTTGCCGAGCCGGCGGGCGCCGGCCGCGGCGGCCAGCAGGGCCTCGGTGAGGGCCGGGTCGGTGTGCGGCACCGGCGCCTCGCCCGGCCGGCCGGCGCCCGAGGTGGTGATCGGCGGGATCGCCACCGCGATCACCGCGTCCACCGCGGTGTCGGCGAGCGCGGTCTCCAGCGCGACCCGGAAGTTCTCGCCGGTGGCCGCCGTGGTCAGGTCCACCGGGGTGCGCGGGCGCAGGCCGGCGCTGAGGCAGGCGTCGTGGGTGAGCAGGCCCAGCGAGTCGGAGTTGCCGACCACCGCGACCCGGTCGCCGCCGGGCAGCGGCTGGTGGGCGAGCAGCTCCCCGGTGTCGAAGAGCTCGGTGATGGTCTCCACCCGGATCACCCCGGCCTGCTGGAAGAGCGCGTCCACGGTGGCGTCCTGCAGCCCGCTGGCGGTCGGCGGCACCGCGTGCCCCGGCGGCAGGCTGCCGGTGTGCCGGGCCCCCTTGACCACCACGATCGGCTTGACGGCGGCCAGCCGGCGGGCGATCCGGGTGAACTTGCGCGGGTTGCCGAAGGACTCCAGGTAGAGCAGCACCACGTCGGTGGCCGGGTCCTCCTCCCAGTACTGCAGGAGGTCGTTGCCGGAGACGTCGGCGCGGTTGCCGACCGAGGCGAAGGAGGAGACGCCGAGCCCGCGCCGGTGGGCGGCCTCCAGCAGCGCCACCCCGATCGCGCCGGACTGGCAGAACAGGCCGAACCGCCCGGCCTGCGGGAGGGCGGGCGCGAGCGAGGCGTTCAGCGGGTGCTCGGCGGCGGTGTTGAGCAGGCCGAAGGCGTTCGGGCCGATCACCCGCATGCCCGCCGCGCGGGCCTGGCGGACCAGCGCGCGCTGGCGCTCGCGGCCGGCCGGCCCGGTCTCCGCGTAGCCGGCGGTCACCACCACCAGCCCGCGCACCCCGTGCGCGCCGCACTCGGCGACCACCGAGGGGACGGCCGAGGCGGGGACCGCGATCACCGCCAGGTCCACCGGGCCGGGGATCTCCAGCACCGAGCGGTGCACCGTCTCGCCCTCCAGCACGGTGCCGGGCGGGGCGGACCGGTTCACCGCGTACAGCGGCCCGGTGAAGCTGCCGCGCAGGGCGCGCAGCAGGACCCGGCCGGCCGAGCGCTCGGTGCGCGAGACGCCGATCACCGCCACCGAGCGGGGCGACAGCAGCCGCTGGACCGAGTGGGACTCGGCGCGGTGCTCCCGGGCGCGCATCACGGCGAGCGAGGCGGCGGTGGGCTCGAGGTCGAACTCCAGGTGGACCACGCCGTCGGCGAAGCTGCGCTGCTGGGTGTAGCCGGCGTCGGTGAAGACCTTGGTCATCTTCCGGTTCTCCGGCAGCACCTCCGCGACGAACCGGCGGATCCCGCGCTCCTGGGCCACCGCCGCGATGTGCTCGAGCAGCGCGGAGGCCACCCCGCGGCCCTGGTGGGCGTCCTGCACCAGGAAGGCCACCTCGGCGTCGGTGCCGTCCTCGCTCGGGCGCCCGGTGGCGTCGATCCGGTCGTAGCGGACGGTGGCGATGAAGCGGTCGCGGACCACGACGGCCAGGGCCACCCGGTTCACGTAGTCGTGGTGGGTGAAGCGCCGCACGTCCTTGTCGGAGAGCCGCGGGTAGGGGGCGAAGAAACGGAAGTACTTCGACTGGTCGGAGACCTGCGCGTAGAACTCGACCAGGCGCTGCGCGTCGGCCGGGGTGATCGGCCGGATCCGCGCGGTGCCCCCGTCGCGCAGCAGGATGTCGGCCTCCCAGTGCTGGGGATAGCCCTGGTCGTCGGCCTGGGGGTGGTCCACACGCGCCAGGCTATCGGGCGGCGGGGCGGATGGCGCCCGGGATGCGGGCCCGGCAGGGTGTGCCGGGGCGGGCCGGGGCGCGGCGGCGGGGCGGGCCGCCCCCGGGCGGACTCGGTTGCTTCCCACCCGTGCCAGAATGGTCTAGACAACATGTCTGCAAGCAGCACCACCTGAAAGGCACGTCTCATGGCTGAGCGCCGCGTCACCATCGGTTGGCCCGAGGGCCTGCACGCCCGTCCCGCCTCGGTCTTCGTCCGGGCGGCCACCGCCGTCGGCGTGCCTGTCACCATCGCCAAGAACGGCGGGAACCCGGTCAACGCCGCCTCCATGCTGGGCCTGCTGGCGCTCGGCGCCGAGGGCGGCGAGGAGGTCGTGCTGGCCTCCGAGGCCGAGGGCGCCGAGGGTGCGCTGGACCGCCTGGCGGCCATGGTCGAGCAGGGCCTGGACGAGCTGCCCGCGGCCTGAGGCCCGGCTCGAGGCCCGACTCGAGGCCCGGCTCGACGTCCGGCTCGACGCCCGCCCGCGCAGGGGTGCTCCGCTTCGGCGGGGCACCCCTCCGGCCTGTCCGCGGTCCGATGCGCGCACTCTCCTGCGCGGCCGGCCGATGGCTGGGACCCTGGGCAGATGAACCGTCAGGAGCTGACCCGCCTCGCTCACACCCATCACCCCGTCGCCGCCCCGCTGAGCGACGAGAGCGTGGCCGCGCTGCTGGCCCGGGCCGTGCGGCGCGGCGACGAGCGCCTGCTGGAGCTGGGCTGCGGCCCGGCCGCCTGGCTGCTGCGCGCCCTGGTGGCGCACCCCGCCGCGACGGCCGACGGCCTGGACACCGACGCGGCCGCCCTGACCCTGGCCCGGCAGGCCGCCGAGCAGCTGGGAGTGGTCCGCCGGCTGGGACTGCACCACCGCCCGGCCGCCGACTTCACGCCGCCGCGGCCCTACGACCTGGTGCTCTGCGTCGGCGCGAGCTGGTCGCCGCCCACCCGCACCCGATCCGCGGTGGCAAGCAGCCGCGCAT
>NZ_BAAALF010000270.1:0-1548 GCF_039528135.1 Kitasatospora nipponensis
CGGGGGAGGTGGTCGGGGTCAGTGGCGCGGTCGGTGCCACCGGTGCCACCGGGAGGATCGCCGCCGCCGGGTTGACGGTGGCGAACGGGCTGCTGCCCGTCCCGATCAGCCGGGCGATCAGCCGCGGGCCGACCTCCGGCTCCCCGTCCGGCAGCGAGGCACCGACGAACGGCGCGGCGCCCGCACCGCCCGCGCCGGCGCCGGCCAGCACCGGCACCGGCCTGGGCAGGTCGGCGGGCTCGATCTCCTCGCCGTCGAAGGTCCAGGACGGCGCCGGCTGCTGGGCGGTGGAGGCGGCGGTGTGCATCAGCTCGGTCCAGTGCCCGTACTGGTCGTCGGTCAGGCGCTGGAGCTGGAGCGAGAGGTGCAGCCCGGGCAGGGTGGCCGGGCCGCTGCTCGGCAGGGTCCAGCGCGCCACCGGTCCCGCGCCGCGCTCGGGCGCGCGGGCGATCACCGCGAGGCAGGTCCGCGGCCGGCTGTCCAGCAGCCGGCCGAGCTCCAGCGGCACGTCGCCGATCGGCGGCTGCGCCGAGAGCACGATCTCCGGGATCCAGGCCGCGTCGGCGTTCCCGCGGCTGCGCGCGTCGCGCGGGTGGGCGGCGCCGGCGGCGAGCAGCGTCGCCCGGGCGTTCGCGGTGCGCGGGCCGAGCGCGCCGAGGGCGGCCTCCAGGGTCGGGTAGCGGTGCACCCGGTCGGCGACCGTGTCGGAGACCGGCAGGTCGTCGGGGAAGCCCACCAGGTGCAGGTTGAGCCGGTCGGCGAGCGGGCTGTGCGCGAGTTCGAGCGCGATGGTGCGCAGCACGCCGCGGGCGTCGTCGGGGTGCCCGGACAGGTGCATCAGCCGGACCGTCTCCAGGTCCGCGAGCACGGCCGCGCCGTCGGCCGCACTGCCCAGCGTGACCAGCGCGGGGTACGGCGCCGGGATCTTGGCCGCCTGCTGGACCGAGAGCAGGTCTCCGGAGTCGGCCGCGCACCACCAGACGTTGGTGGCGTGCGCGGCACGGAACGGCGCGATCGGGACGGCGGCGGCGGGCAGGTGCAGCTCGATGGTGCCGCCGGTGGTGATCCGCACGGCGGCCAGCGCGGGCAGCCGCTTGCCGGTGCGGCTCACGTTGCGGGCCATGGTGCGCAGCGAACGGTTCAACAGGTCCAGCCCGGTGCTGCTCTGACGGGCCTTCAATTCGGACTCGAAGGTGGCGGCCGCGGGAGTGGGCATCGGGATCCGGTGCCGCGGGCGGAGGGCGCGCTGCTGCGCGCCGCGACGGTGGGCGACGGCGCCGATCATCGCGGCGGCGAGCAGCAGGCCGACGCCGGAGACGGCACCGGCGGCGGGCAGGAAGGCGCCGAGCGCGAGGGAGGAGAGCACGGAGACGGTGACGGCGATGGCGGCCGGGAGCTTCCAGCGGAGGTAGTGGTCCTGGATCGCGTCCACGTCGGAGACCAGGCGGGAGAGCAGGTCGCCCCGGCGGAAGGCCGGGAGAGCAGTCGGGGCGAGCAGTTCGAGGCGGCGGTAGACGGTGGTGCGGGTCGCGCCGAGGGCGGGGAGCA
>NZ_BAAALF010000270.1:1558-7080 GCF_039528135.1 Kitasatospora nipponensis
GTCGGCGGCCTCGGCCCCCCGCCCGCGGGCCGTGGCACCGGCTCCCGGGTGCGCGGCGGCGTCGGGCGCCGCGGAGGGGTGGACCGGCGCGGCGGACGGGTGCGCCGGGGCGGCGGAACCGGCCGGCGGGGCAGGCGTGTTCGGCGCCGAGGCGGCGGTGGCGGGCACCGTGGCGCCCGGGTTCGGAGCCTGGGCCGGGGGCGACTGCGCGGCCGGCGGGGCGGGGGGTGCGGGCGGCGCGGCGGGCGGGGCGGCGGGGGCCCCGGGGATGGTGAGCACCATGCCGGGCGCCAGGACGTCCGGATCGGTCAGCCGCTCCCCGTCCGGCGCCTGGACCCCCTTGTTCGCGTCGAAGAGCTGCGGCCAGGCGTCCGAACTGCCCATCTCCCGCTGGGCGATGACGGAGAGCGAATCGCCCTCGTGGACGGTGGCGGTGGCGTGCCCGGCAGCGCCGGCGGTGGCCGCACCGGACCCGGCGCTCGCGCCACCACCTGTGCCGGAAGCGGGGGTTGACGCACCCGGACCGCCGTCCGGCCGGGCGTCGGCCGGCATCAGAAGCTGCCAGCCCGGCTGGATCGGCCGTTCGGCGTCGAAGTGGACTCCCGAAGCGTCCATCACCCGGCCGGCGTTGAGCTTGGCGATCTCCTGCCAGCGGCTGCCGTCGCCGAGTTGGTGCTCGGCGATGGTCCAGAGGCTGTCGGCGGGCCGGCTGTCACGCACCGTGTAACTGGGCTGCTGCGCCTGCGGGGCGGCGGCCGGCAGCGCCGCCGTGGGCGCCGCGGGCGGGGCGGCGGCGAGCGCGGCGTACTGCGGCGCCGCCGCGATCTGGGCGGGCACGGCCGGCGCCGTCAGCTGCGCGGGGCCGGTGGTGGCCGCGAACGAGGCACCGGCCACCGGCAGCAGCGCGATCAGCACGCCGACCAGGCCGGCCGCCATCCGCTGGCTCCACCCGAAGGTCGGGATCCGGCGGGCCACCCGGCCGCGCAGTTGGGCCGGGATCTCCAGCAGCACCGAGAGGGCGAAGCACGCCCAGCCGAGCCAGCCGATGCCGACCAGCGCCCAGAGGAAGAGCCGCCCGTCGTCCGGGGTGGTCAGCAACTGGCCGATGCTGCGGTGCCCGACGCCGCCCATCGCGGCGACCGCGTGGGTGCCGTAGAGCAGCAGCGTCGGCACGCCGGCCAGCAGCGCCGCCAGCACCAGCAGCGCGCCGAGCGCGGCCGGCAGCGAGCGCAGCGGACTCTCTCGCCGCGCCGGCGGGCGCGCGGCACTGCCGCGCGGCGTGCTCCAGGACGGACGGGTGTCCTTGCCCCGGCGGCCGGCGGCGCCGTCCGACGAAGGGGCTCCCCCGGTGCCGGCGCGGCCCGCGGCCGAGGCACCCGCACGGGCATGGACCTTGGCTCGTGGCGCGGCCATCAGGCGCCCCCCGCTTTCTTCTCGTCGTCCGCCAGGGTGGCGGTCGCGCTGCCCCGGACGGGCAGGGTGGGTGTGTCGAAAATCGCCAACAGGGCTGTGTCGTAGCTGCCGTTGACGACTATGGTGATGCTTGGAGCGAGATCGGGGGGCGGGTTCTTCGGATCCGGCCAGGAAGCCGTGAGCCCGAACGGCGCCAGGTAGTCGCCGGCCGCCCGCAGAGCGTCCCCGGTGTTGATCCAGTACCCCTTGCCGGCCAGCAGCGCGCCCTCGTCGACCTGCTGGCCGCCGATCCGGGCGGCCTCCTGGGCCCGGGCGTCGACCTGCTCGGTGGCCCGCAGTTGACCGCCACAGTCCATCGTGATGCCGATGAAGAGCATCATCGGCGTGGCGGTGAGCGCCACGAAGATCGAGATGGTGCCGCGGTCACGGCCGCCCCGACGGAGCCTCACGTCCCCTCCCCAGGGCCGGTGGTGCGCATGCGGGCGTGGAGCTAGTTGCCCGACCGGTAGAGGTCGATCACCGAGGTGAAGGACCCGTGCAGGGTCACCTCGCCCGGTGGTACCCACACCACGAACAGATCATTCACCCGGACCGTACACGTGACGTCGACGAATATGCCTTCGAGCGACCGCCCGCCGGCCGTCATCGGTACGCCACCCTGGTCGACCGGTACGTCCCCCCGGGTGATCGGGCGCTTCTGCGCGCTGACACCGACGTGCCGGCAGAGCACGCCCTGCTGTGCCAGCGCCTGGGTGACCGCGTCCTGGGCCACCGCCTGCGGCTCGGCGCCGGTGCGGTCCAGGGTGGCCGCCCGGGCCCCGGCCCGGGCGGCGGCGGGGGGTCGGGCTGCGGCGGGGCGGTCGGTGCGGGGGCACCGGCCCGCACGGCCTGCCGCGGGATGCCCGCCGCCGCGCCCTCGACCCGCTCCTGCGCGCGGGTCCCCTCCTCGCCGCTCATGCCAGCCCCCGGTAGTCCTGGTCGTCCACCGTCCACCACGGCAGCTCGCGGTACTGCGGCTGAGCGGACCCGCTCTCGCGGCTCCACGGCGGCGGCGCCACCGCCGTGGTGCCGCAGCGCAGCTCCACCCCGGTGATCGGCGAGCCGCCGACGGTGCGCCCGATGCGCTGCAGCGCGATCCGCTTGAGGTACTCCACCGCGAGCGGCCCGCGCGGGCCGGTGGCGCTCTCGTCCTGGCTGTCGTGCGTGCTGTCGTAGAAGTCCCAGGCGCGCCGCAGCAGGTTCTGGTCCGCGTGGCTGGGCACCGGGTTGCCGCGGATGGCCGCGATGTCCTGCGCGGTCAGCGCGATCCACTCACCGGTGCCCTCCGAGGTGCGCACCCGGGCGTCCACGCTGATGTTCTGCTGCAGCGGGTTGGGGGCGAACAGCTTCCAGTTCTGCTCGAACTCCGGGTAGATCACGCCGTCGACCTGCGCCTGGTAGCGCTGCCCGAGCGTGTTGGACGGCGCGACGTGCAGGAACACCGCGCCCAGGAAGACCGCGGTGCAGGTCAGCAGGACCACCCCGGCGGTGCCCAGCACGGCCAGCGCGGGCAGCGACCAGACGCGCTCGGCGGCCGGCCGCGGTGCCTGGTCCGATGTCATGAGCGGGCCTCCATGCGCCTCTGTGCCCTTCGCCGGTGGTACCGCGTCCCGCTGCCGCGCGCGGGCGGTGGCCGCCCGCGCGATCGGCTCAGAGCACGAACGCCTCGGCGCCCGAGCTGCTCACCATCGGGCGGCCCGCCTGCTCCCAGGCGAACATCCCGCCGTCCACGTTGAACGCCTCGCGGCCCTGGCCCACCAGGTACTGGACGACCTGCGCGGAGCGCCCGCCGACCCGGCACAGCACGTACAGCGGGGCGTCGGGCACCTCCTCGATCCGGGCGGTGAACTGGCCGATCGGGATGTGCAGGGCGCCCTCGACGTGGCCGGCGTCCCACTCGTCCTGCTCGCGCACGTCGAGCAGCACCGCGTCGGCGGGCACGGCCTGGGCGGTGGCGGTGGGGATCTGCTGGAACATGCGCGGACTCTCCTGGTGGGGCTGCGGATCGGGCGAGGGGTCCGGCGCCGCGCCGGGCACCGGGAACGGACCATTGTGCACCGCTTCGGCGCCCGGTGCGGCGTACCCGGGCACACCGGGGTGGCCGGCCAGCAGCCCTTCGAGCTCGGCCTGCTGGGCCGCGGCCCTGGCCAGCAGCTGCTCGGCGAGCTCCTCCAGCAGCCGGTCCGGGTCCTGCGGGCTGAGCCCGAGCAGCGAGCCCATCGCGGTGGCCTCCAGCCGGACCTGCTCGGTGGCCAGCTCACCGATCCGGGCGGTCAGCCACTCGAGCCGCTGGTCCAGCCACTGCCGGCGGTCGGGCGCCTGCGGCTCGGGGGCGGTCTCGGGAGCGGTCGACCACTCCTCGGTCAGCGCCTGCAACTCACGGGCGTCGCCGCGCGCGTAGGCCTCGTTGACCCGGGCGATGAAGGCCGAGCGGCGCTGCTGCTCGGTGGGGTCGGTGGAGAGGTCGGGGTGGGCGAGGCGGGCCAGCTCGCGGAAGAGCCGCTGGGCCTCCTTGCCCGGTCGCACCCGGCGCGGCGGCTCCACGGGCACCTCGCCCGCACCGGCGCCGCCCGCACCGTCCCCGGCCGCGCCCGACCGGTCCGCGTGGCGCTCCTCGGCCTGCCGGACGCTGTCGAAGAGCGCCTCCAGGTCGGGCATCTCCTCCACCAGCCGGCGCGCCTGCTCGGCCCGCAGCCGGTCGCCCGCGTCGCCGGTGCGGGCCGCCCGCGCCTCGGCCACCAGCGCCTCCAGCTCGTCGAGCCGTGCGTAGAGCGGGCCGAGCCGCTCGTGGTGGATCAGGGCGAAGTTGTCGATCTCGACCCGCAGGGTCTCCAGGTCGACCTCCAGGGTCAGCCAGGCGATCTCCGCCGCCGCGACCCGCTCCTCCAGCCAGGGCAGCTCGGGGTCGCTCCACCGGACGGGGCTCTGTGCGGTCACTGGCTCGCCTCGCTCATCCTTCTCGTCGGTCCCGGGCCGGGCCCGAGCCTACCCGGGCCGCCCGGCCCCGCCGCGCCCCGCGGCGGAGAGCGAAATCCGGCCATCGCGACCATGGACAGGGCGTGCGGGACGGCGCACGCTGGGTGACACGCAACTGATACTGACGAATCTGACGGTTTCAGTACCGGTCGCGGCCCGGTCCGTGCTTCGCTGGAGGCCACACTGAGAGCGACCCAGGCACGGAAAACCCGAGCGCCGCACAGGTACAGCCGCAGAGGAAAGGGCCGGCCTCCGACCGGCCAGGCGGGAGCGATACGAATCCCATGGCGGACGACGCGAACTCCACCACGGACATCCCCGCGGACCAGCCCTGGTCCGCGGGGAGTCTCACCTCGGCCCCGGCCTGCGGCGGCACGCCGGCGCGCGCACCCGAGCAGCCCTCCGGCGTGGTCGCGATGGTGCGGCTGGCAGCCGTCCTGGTCGACCCGGACGGCCGGATCGCGCTGTGGAACCGCGCCGCCGAGGAGCTCTTCGGCCACCGCACCGAGACCGTCCGGGGCCGGACCGCGACCGGCCTGCTGCCCGCGCTGGAGCCCCGCACGGCGGGCGACGCGCAGGGCGCGGCGGCCCGCCGCTGCGACGCCTTCGGCACCCTGGAGGACCTCACCCGCACCGAGGCCTGGTCCGGCCTGATGCCGGTCACCGACCGCGAGGAGCGCTCGCGGTCGGTGCTGTGGTGGGCCTACCCGCTGGTCGAGCCGGAGGGCCGCAGCCTGCTCGCGCTGGCCACCGACGCCCGCCCGCTGCGGGTGGACGGGCCGCGGATCGCGACCGGCCGCCGGCTGCTGCCGTACGCCGCCTCGGCCGACCAGCACGGCGGCTTCCACCGCATCGCGGCCACCCTGGCGCCGCCGGGCCCCTCCGGCGCGGAGGCGCTCGCCCCGCTGCTGCCGCGCACCGGAGCCGCCCGCCGCCGGTCCCTGCTGCACCGGCTGGCGACCGCCGGGGTGCCCGCGCTCTGGGTGGACGCCGGCACCCGGCTGCCGGTGGTGCCCTACGAGCCCGCCACCGACGGGGTGGCCCAGCTCGCCCCCGGGCTCCGCCGCCCAGGCCCACCAGTACGCGGCCACCGC
>NZ_BAAALF010000270.1:7090-8111 GCF_039528135.1 Kitasatospora nipponensis
CTCCGGGTGGTGCCCTACGACCCCCCCCCCGAGGGGGTGGCCCACCCCCCCGCGGGGCTCGGCCGCCGCTACCCCACCGCGCAGCAGCGCTCGGCCGCGGCCACCGCAGTGGTGGGCCTGCGGCTGCTGGCCGAGCCGCGTCCCCCGTCGGCCGAGCGGGCCGGCGCCGACCCCTCCCCCGCCCTGCCCGGTCCGCGCGCCGCGGACCCGGGCCCCGCGCCGACCCCGGGAGCCCCCCTGACGACCGATCAGCCCCTGGCCACCGCCCCGCCCGCCCCGGCCCTGCCCGGGGACCAGCTGGTGCCGATGCTGACCAACGGCCAGGCCGGTGAGCAGCTGGCCCTGCTGAACGAGGTCGGCGGCAAGGTCGGCACCACCCTCGACCTGGACACCACCGCGCGCGAGCTCTGCCAGGTGCTGGTCCCGCGGGTCGCCGACTTCGCCTGCGTGGACCTGCTGGACCGGCTCATCTCGGACGCCGAACTGCCCGACGAGCAGCCCGACGACGACACCATGCTGCGCCGGGTGGCCCGCACCTACAATCCGACCTCCGGCAGCTGGGGCCACGTCCTGCAGGAGGGCGCGCTGCTCGCGATGCCGCGCACCACCCCGCCGGGGATGGCCCTGCAGCGCAACCAGGCGGTGCTGGTGCCGGTGGTCAACGAGGAGCTGGCGGTCGACTACGCCGCCGCGCTGGGCGGCGGGCCGAGCCTGGTGCCGGTGGTCTCCGGCCGTTCCATGCTGGTGCTGCCGCTCTCCGCGCGCGGCACCGTGCTGGGCATCCTCAAGCTGCTGCGGCTGCCCGACCGCGCCCCCTTCGACGCCTCGGAGGCCGCCACCCTGCTGGAGCTGGCCGCCCGGGCCGCCCTCTCGCTGGACAACGCCCGGCTGCACCGCGCCGAGTCCAAGGTCGCCACCACCCTGCAGCGCTCGATGATCCCCACCCGCCCGCCGCGGATCCCCGGCGTGCAGATCGCCCACCGCTACATGCCGGGCGACCGGCGGGCCGAGGTCGGCGGCG
>NZ_BAAALF010000271.1:0-8071 GCF_039528135.1 Kitasatospora nipponensis
CCCGGGAGCGACCTCGCTCCCGGGCCCGGCCCGCCGTCCGGCGGCGCCGCTCAGTGCTGGACGAAGACCGCCACCGTGCGGCCCGGCACCGTGAAGGTGCCGGAGTCCGCCTGGAACGCGGACTGCCTGACCACCGCGTCGGCGCCGTTCGCCTGCGCCGGGTGGAGCGCCTGCGCGCTGCCGGCGAGCGCCGCCACCCGCTGGCTCTGCGCGGTGGGCGTGGCGTTGACGACCACCGTGACGCCCTTCTCGGCGCCGGGCAGGCCGGTGCCGTCCAGGTGCAGGGTGATCACCCCGGGGATCTCGCCCGCGGTGCCGGAGAGCGGGTAGCTCAGCCGCTGCTGCACCTGGGCGGCGGTGCTCAGCGCGAAGAGCGGCGAGGACTGCTTGACGGCCAGGAACGCCTGGTAGCTCGCGCTGGTGGCGGTGATGTCGGCGCAGCCCACGGTCAGCCGCGGGTCGCTCAGCAGCGCCTTGGCGGTGGGCCACATCGACTGGTTGTCCGCGGCCGGCGGCAGGCCGTGCCCCCAGCCGTTGCCGTCCGGGCAGCCGCCCGCGCCCGGCTGCGGCCAGTGGATCGCGTTGAACCAGTCGCCCGAGTCGAAGGAGTTGCTGTCCAGCGACTTGGAGCGCAGCAGGTCGCTGCCGGCCACCGCGAAGCCCGGGCCCTGGGCGAGCGCGGTGAGCGACAGGCCCAGCACCTGCATCCGGGCCCGGTCGGCCGCCGAGGTGGCGGGCGGCAGCTTGTAGGCGAGCGCGTCGAACAGGTCGGTGTTGTCGTGCGCGTCCAGGTACGCCACCGCCTCCCCGGGCGCGGCCGCGTAGCCGGTGGGCGAGCCGTTGTAGTCCACACCGGCACCGGTCACCGTGTGCCCGGCGCTGTCGGTGAAGGAGTAGCCGGCCAGGTTGCCGGTCAGGCCCACCTTGATCTGGTCCATCTGGTGCAGCAGCGCGGCCTTCTGCTGCTCCGGGGTGCCGTTCGCGGCGTTGCCGTTGGGGTCGGTGAACAGGCCCGAGGCGAAGCCCTGTTGCGGCGCCGAGCCGAGGGTGAAGTTGCCGCCGCGCCCGGCGTCGCGCAGCCGGTCGTTGAAGGTGGCGATGCCGGTGCCGGCCATGTTCTGCTGGGTGGCCTGGACGAAGCGGGCGTCGTTCGCGACCACCCCGAAGTTCCAGCCCTCGCCGTAGAGGAAGAGCGCCGAGCCGTCGACGCCGTCCCGCGCGGGGGTCAGCCTGCCGAGCGCGGCCTGCACGTCGAGCATGGTGGACTTCGGGTCCAGACCCATCAGGTCGAACCGGAAGCCGTCGACCTTGTACTGGCGGGCCCAGGTGACCACCGAGTCGACCACCAGCTTGTCCATCATGGCGTGCTCGGGCGCGGTGTCGGCGCAGCAGCTGTCGGTGGTGACCCGGCCGGTGTCGCTCAGGCGCTGGTAGTAGCCGGGGACCACCTGGTCGAGGACCGAGTGCGGGTCCTGGCCGGCGGCCGCGGTGTGGTTGTAGACCACGTCCAGGACCACCCGCAGGCCCAGCTGGTGCATCGCCTGGACCATCTGCCGGAACTGCACGGTGCGCGCGGTGCCGGTCGCGTCGGTGGCGTAGCTGCCCTGCGGCACGGTGTAGTGCAGCGGGTCGTAGCCCCAGTTGTAGGCGTCGTCGGCGGCGACCGCGGCCACGCACTCCTGCTGCTTCTCGCTCGCGGCGGGCAGCGAGGCCAGGTCGCAGGGCGGCAGCTTCTGGTCGGCGGCCGGCGGGATGGAGGCGATGTCGAAGGTGGGCAGCAGGTGGATGGTGGTGACGCCGGCCTGGGCGAGCGCGCGCAGGTGCTGCATCCCGGCCGACTGCGACTCGGTGAAGGCCAGGTAGGTGCCCCGCTCGGCGGCGGGCACGGTGGTGTCGGCCGACGAGAAGTCGCGCACGTGCAGTTCCTGGATCTGCTGGCGGGCGGCCGGGATCGGCTGCGGGCTGCGGCCCTCGTCCCAGCCGGCCGGCTTGGTGGAGCGGTCGGCGAGGTCGGCGACCAGGCTGCGCCGGGAGTCGGCCGACAGCGCCACCGAGTAGGGGTCGGTCACCGTGTTGGTGACCAGCTGCTGCACGCTCGGCGCCCAGACCTTGACCTGGTAGGTGTAGTAACGCCCGTCCAGCTGCGCACGGTCGCGGGTCAGCGACCAGACGCCGGTGGCGTCGTCGCGGTGCAGCGCCACGGTGCTGGGGGTGCCGCCGGTGGGCCCGTCGTAGAGCTGGAGGGAGACCTCGGCGGCGGTGGGCGCCCAGAGCGAGAGCGTCACCGTGCGCCGCCCCGGCCACCAGGCCCAGTCGGGCCCGCCGCCCTGGTAGACCGGGCCGAGGTGGGCGTCGGCCGCCCGGCCCGCGTACAGGTCGTCCAGCACGCCGGGCAGTTGGACCCCGGTGGCGGCCAGCAGCGCGCCGTTGGGCTGGTGTTCGGTGAAGAGCAGCTGGCCGCGCAGCGCCTGCGCCACCCGCCCGGTGTCGCGCGGGTCCACGGTGAAGGCCCGGTAGCCCGCCAGGTTCGGGTACTTGGCACGCTGCGCGGCGGTGAGCCCGCCGGCCACCGGGGTGAGCCGCAGCCAGTGGCCGGGCCGGCTCAGCGCGCCCTTGTCCAGGGTGATGCCGCCGGCCGCGTCGTAGACCAGCTGGGCGCTGGTCCCGCCCTTCAGCGCGCCGTCGCCGGCGCCGTAGCCCGGCGGGACCACGACCGTGCCCGCGTCGATCCACTGCGCCCTGGCGGTGGTCACATCGAGCTGCGCGCTGCTCGCGGCCACCTGCGGCAGCAGGTAGCCCGGCGTGCCGCCGACCACCCAGACCTCGTGGCCGTAGGTGGCCAGGTCCAGCGACTGGTCGTCGGGCAGGTCCTTGCTGTCGCCGTTGTGCAGGATGTAGCTGAGGCTGGTGGCGCCGGGTGCCAGCGGGACCTCGAAGACGTCCCCGAAGGCGTCCCTGCGGGCCGGCTGCAGCGGGCTGCCCCAGTCGGTGGGGGTGGCGGCGCCGGTCCAGTCGTGCAGGCCCCAGCCGTCGTAGGCGCCGTCCGCGCGGCGGTAGTGGATGACCGCGGTGTTCGCGGGCACCGGCGTGGGGGCGCCGGTCGAGGGGTTCTGGGTGTACACGGCCGGGTCGCCCTGCTTGACCCAGACCTCGCCGGTGGCGCCCACGTCGATGTGCCGGTCGGCGTCGCCGTCCTTGGTCCCGTTCTGCTCGACGATGAACCCGACGTCCGAGGCGCCGCTGTTCAGCCGGACGTAGGCGAAGGCGCCGTACGCGTCGCGCCCCACGAAGGGGTGCCCGGCCGGCCAGGTGGTGGACTCGCCGTCGGCCAGGTCGCCCCAGGCGTAGAGGTTCCAGCCGTCGTAGTTCCCGTCCGGACGCTGGTAGTGCACCACCGCGTACGGCCGTGAGGCGGCGCTCGGCGGCGCGGGGGCGGTGGGCGTGCCGGTGGTGAAGGAGCCGGTGAGCGCGCGCAGGTGGCCGCTGGAGTCCTGGACGACCGCCTTGTAGCGGACCACGGTGCCGGGCGCCGCGCCGCTCAGGTCCAGGGTCACCTGGTCGACACCGCTGTCCGAAGTGCCCAGCACCTGCCAGCGGCCGCTGCCGATCTGCGCCGCGTAGCCCACCTTGTGGAAGGCGCCACCGGCCACCTGGACGCCCAGGGTGACCGTGCCGGTCGAGCCGTCGGCCGGGGTGAGCGCGGTGGCGGCGGGCGCCGCGGGCGAGGGCGCGAGGTGCCCGGCCGCCCGGTAGACCACCGCGGACAGCGGCGGCACGGTGAGCGCCACCTTGCGGTCGGCGCCGCTGGTCACGCTCCCCGCGGTCCCCGGGTAGAGCTGCTGGAAGCCCATGCCGGACGAGAAGGTGTCCAGCGTGACGCTCTGCGCGGTGCTCGCGTTGTTGACCGCCACCAGGTACTCGACCTGCTGGCGGGCGTCGATCCGCGAGAAGGCGTAGACGCCGGGGCCATCGGCGGCGTACCGCTCGACCTGCGCGCCGTCGGCCAGCGCCGGGTTGGCCGCGCGCAGGTGCGCGAGGTCGGCCAGCGAGCGGTAGAGCGGGCCGCCCTCGCCGTAGCGGTCGGCGGCGCCGGGCGTGCCGCCGATCACCGGGTCGGCGTTGTAGGAAGCGGTGCGGGAGGCGAACATGTCCTGCCGGGCGTCCTTGTCGCCGCCGGCGCCGGTGAAGCCCTGCTCGTCGCCGTAGTAGACCACCGGCTGGCCGCGGGTCAGGAACTGCAGCTGGTCGGCCAGCTCGTCCTTGGCCAGCAGCGTGGCGTCGTCCGCGCCCGGGTTGTCGGCCCGCAGGAAGGAGCCGATCCGGCCCATGTCGTGGTTGCCGGTGAAGGTCGGCAGCTCGTAGGCGTTGGTGTCGGCCGAGGTGTAGCGGTAGTCCTGCGCGTACAGGTCGGCCAGCGCCCTGGCCGAGCCGCCCTGCGAGACGTAGCGCCGGGCCGCGTCCTGGAACGGGAAGTCCAGGGTGGCCTGCAGCTTGCCGCGGGTGACGTAGGGCGAGGTGATGGCCGCGTCCGCCGAGTAGACCTCGCCGAACATGAAGAAGTTCCGGTTGCCCTGCTGGGCGGCGTAGGTCTTGAGCGCGGGCGCCCACTGCTGCCAGAAGGCCAGGTCGACGTTCTTGACGGTGTCGATCCGGAAGCCGTCCACGCCGGTGTCGTGCACCCAGGTCTGGTAGATCTTCTCGAAGCCCTTGACCACCGCCGGGTTCTGGGTGTCCAGGTCGTCCAGACCGCTGAAGTCGCCCTCGGTGCCGGACTCGCCCGCGAAGGTCGAGTTGCCGCGGTTGTGGTAGAGCGCGGGGTCGTTGAGCCAGGCCGGTGTCTTGGCGTGCGGGTCGGCGACCTTCGGGGTGTAGGGGAAGGAGTCGGCGGTCAGGTCGGGGAAGGCCGAGGAGCCGCTCGCCGCGTCGGCGTTCGCCGCGGCCGTCTCGTCCACCGGGGCCCCGGTGCGGTCCAGGGTGGGGTAGGCGCCCGTGGAGCGGTAGTCGTAGCTCTGCTGGGTGTTGTCGATGACGTCGGCGGTGTGGTTGGTGATGACGTCGAAGAAGACCTTGATGCCGCGCGCGTGGGCCCGGGCTATCAGCTCCTTGAGCTGCGCGTTGGTGCCGAAGTGCGGGTCGACCTGGGTGAAGTCGGTGATCCAGTAGCCGTGGTACCCCGCCGAGGCGGCGTCCCCCGTGCCCTGCACCGGCTTGTTCCTGAAGATCGGCGCCAGCCAGATCGCGGTGGTGCCCAGGTCCTGGATGTAGCCCAGCCTGTCGATCACGCCCTGGAGGTCGCCACCGTGGTAGAAGCCCTTGTCGGTGGGGTCGAGGCCGTTGGCCATCCGCGAGCCGGTGATGCCCCCGGTGTCGTTGGCCGGGTCGCCGTTGGCGAACCGGTCGGGCAGGACGAAGTAGTACTGCTCGCGGGTCAGGTCGTGCCGGTCGGCCAGCGCGGCCAGGCTCCGGTCGGAGGGCGGGGCCGCGGGGGCGGCGGCGCCGGCCGGCAGCGCCGCGCCCAGGCTCGCGGCGGTCAGCGCGACCGCGAGCAGCACCCCCGTCCTGGCCGGTCTGCGATGCGGTGCGGTGCGGCGGGCGGGACGGAGCGGGACAGCGGCCACAGCGGCTCCCTTGCCGGGTTCGTCGTCGGTGGCGAGGAGGCTAGCGGACTGAAAAATGTTTCAGCAAGATGCTGAAACTGTTTCCTTCTGCTCGTCCGCACCGCCCGCACCACCCGCCACCAGGAGTGGACCCCGCCTCGCACGCCGTATTGCGAACGAGTAACAATGGAACGCATGTGTGTCCCTCCGACGCGTCCCACTCACGCGTTCCGTGCCGCCTCCCCCGCCCTGGTCGGGGACGCGCCCTAGCACTCTGGGAGGACAAACGGTGAAGAGCCCACTACCAGAGGATGATCAGACGGCCACGGATCGTCTGGCAGACTTCTCGTCCATGGGGGAACCGACCGAGATCCAGACGTCCGGCACCGAGCAGAGCGCTCGGGCCCGCAGGGTCGGTTCCGTCCAGTCCCCGAGCCGACCGGCTGACGGGACCGTGGACGGAACCGACACCCTGGCCAGCGGCAGCACCGCGCTGCGTGGCCCGCGCACGCTGCGCAGCCGGATCGGCGCCCAGCGCCGCGGCCCGGCCCGGCCCCGGCTCTGGTTCGAGCTGGCGCTGATCGGCTTCAGCTACTGGATCTACTCGCTGGTCCGCAACGCGGTCCCCGAGCAGGCCGCGATCGCCCACCAGCACGCGACCTGGATCTGGCAGCTGGAGCAGAACCTGGGCGTCGCCGTCGAGCGGTCGGTCAACAACGGGATCAACTCCGTGACCTGGCTGATCGTGGGGATGAACTACTACTACGCCACGTTGCACTTCATCGTGACCATCGCCGTGCTGATCTGGCTCTACCGCAGCCACCCCGGCCGGTACGCGGCCGGCCGCACGGTGCTCGCCGTCACCACCGCCATCGCGCTGGTCGGCTTCTACTTCTTCCCGCTGGCCCCGCCGCGGATGATGCCGGGGTTCATCGACACCGTCACGGCGCACCACACCTGGGGCTCGCTGGCCTCCGGGGCCGGCGCCAGCGTCTCCAACCAGTACGCCGCGATGCCCTCGATGCACATCGGCTGGTCGGCGTGGTGCGGGCTGACCGTCTTCTTCCTGGCCGAACGGGCCTGGGTGCGGGCGCTGGGCCTGCTCTACCCGGTCTTCACCCTCACGGTGATCATCGCCACCGCCAACCACTTCTGGATGGACGCGGTGGGCGGGGCGCTCTGCCTGGCGATCGGCTTCGTCGTCGCCCGCTTCATCTACCACCGCTGGGCCTTCCAGTTCCCCCAGGTACCGGCCTCCTGGCAGGCCGGCAGCAGCTCCCAGGTGCCCGAGCAGCGACCCACCCCGGTGGGCGCCGGCTTGCGCCGGTAGCGCGCACCGCTCCCCTGCGTTCCGCCCGCGGGGGCCCGGCCCACCCGGCGGGGCGCCGCGGCGTTCGCGCGGCGCCCCACGGCCCCGCCGGCTCCCTCAGCCGTAGAAGAGCCGCTCGACCACCGTGCGGGCCCGGCGGGTGGTGCGCCGGTAGTCGTCCACGGCCTCCCCGCTGTGCCCCTCGCCGTACCCCAGGTAACGGGCCACCTGGGCCAGCTCCCGCGGCTCGTTCGGGAAGCTGTCGCCCGGCCGCCCGCGCACCAGCATCACCGCGCTGCGCACCCGTGAGGCCAGCACCCAGGCGTCGTCCAGCACCGCGGCGTCCGAGGCGGAGAGCAGCCCGGCCCGCTCGGCGGCCAGCAGCGCCTGCCGGGTCCGGGTGGTGCGCAGGTCCGCCACCTCGTGCCCGTGCCGCAGCTGGATCAGCTGGACGGTCCACTCCACGTCGGCCAGGCCGCCGCGGCCGATCTTGGTGTGGGTGGTCGGATCGGCCCCGCGCGGCAGCCGCTCGGTCTCGATCCGCGCCTTGATCCGCCGGATCTCCAGCAGGTCCCGCTCCGGCACGCCGCCCACCGGGTAGCGCAGCGGGTCGATCAGCTCCCGGAACCGCTCCCCCAGCTCGGCGTCGCCCGCCACCGGGTCGGCGCGCAGCAGCGCCTGGCTCTCCCAGACGTGCGACCAGCGGGCGTAGTAGGCGGCGTAGGAGCCCAGCGTGCGGGTCAGCGGGCCCTGGCGGCCCTCCGGGCGCAGGTCGGCGTCGACCAGCAGCGCGGGCTCGGTGGACGGCGCGGCCAGCAGCGTGCGCAGCTGGTTGCAGACCGTACGGGCGGCGGCGGCCGGGTCGTGCTCGCCGTCCGGCGTCAGCGGCTCGTGGACGAAGAGCACGTCCGCGTCCGAGCCGTAGCCCAGCTCGTGGCCGCCGAACCGGCCCATCGCGATCACCGCGATCCTGGTCGGCAGCGGCTCGCCGTGCGCCTGCTCCCAGTCGGCCGTGCAGGCCGCCAGGGCGCCCTGCAGGGTGGCCGCGTTGAGGTCGGTCAGCGCGCCGGCCGCCGCCTCCAGGGCCCGGGCCACCCGCTCGCCCTCGCCGCCGCCCGGCTCGTCCTCCCCCCCCCGCCCCCCCCCCCCCCCCCGCCCCCGCCCC
>NZ_BAAALF010000272.1:0-7964 GCF_039528135.1 Kitasatospora nipponensis
CAGACATCGTCTGCCGGGCCTCTCGCCGTTCCGGCGCCGCAAGGGGCACCGCCCACCGGCCCCCGTCTGCGCCTTGATACCGTCGGGCGCCGTCGCGGCCTCCTGCCGCGGCCCGATGAAGGAATCACCGTGCGCCTCACCACACCTCTCCGTGTCGCCGTCACCTGCGCCGTCCTCGCCCTGGGCGCGACCGCGTGCGGCTCGGGGAAGGATGCCGCCAAGCCGGCCGCCGCCCCCGCGCCCGTCTCCGCCTCCGCCTCGGCCCCCACCTCCGCGAGCAGCGCGCCGTCCGCGGCCGCTTCCGCCCCGGCCGCCTCGGCGCCGGCCGCGGCCGCCGGGCCGGACCTCTCCAAGCTCACCGGCGACCAGGTCATGAAGCAGATGGTCGACACCATGAAGATGGTGAACGCGCTCAAGATCGACATGTCGGCCGACGGCCCCGACACCGGCACCGTCGCGATCAAGCTGGCGGTGGACACCCGTGGCCAGTGCAGCGGCACGGCCTCGTTCACCGAGCGCGGCTCGGCCGAGATCGTGCGCAGCGGTGACACGATGTGGATCAAGCCCGACGCCGCGTTCCTGAAGTCCCTCGGCGGCCCCCACGGCGCCGCGGCGTCCCAGCAGTTCGTCGGCCACTGGCTCAGCGGCCCGAAGAGCGACGACGTGTTCAGCGGCCTGTCCGACTTCTGCGACCTGAACCAGATGACCGCCGCGATGGCCGAGGACGGCGACAAGTACACCAAGGGCGCCACCACCACCCTCAACGGCCGGCCGGCGCTCCAGTTGCACGTCGTCTCCACCGACGGCTCGAGCTCCGACCTGTGGATCGCCGCCCAGGGCCGGCCGGTGGTCCTCCAGTCGGTGAGCTCCGACCAGAGCAAGGTGACCTTCAGCGACATCGACGTCCCGCTCACCGTCCAGCTCCCGGACCCGGCGAACGTGGTCACCACGGAGAAGTTCAAGGCGGTGATCTCCGCGTAGGACGGGCCCGCCCCTGCCTCGGCAGAACGCGCGATAAATCCTTTGCCTCCCGCCGGACGTCTGCTTACGCTGGCAGCACACTGAAGGGAGGTGATCCTGAGTTGAGTAAGACCAGGATGCGTGAGGTGGCTGCTCGCTAGAGCCGCCCCAGCCTGTGGCCGTGGCGGCAGGCGAAATCCATAGCAGTCACCCGGCCCGTGGGCTCGCTGGAACATCCCCAGCGCCTCGGCGGCTCGTCCGCCGCGGAGACAGCCCACGGGCCGTCTGCGTGCCCGGGGCCGGTTTCCCGGCCCCGAGCCGGCGGCCCGAACCGGCGGCCCGCCCCCGGTGGCCCGCCCCGAGCGCTCAGGGTGCCGGCGGGGCGGCGGGCGAGGAGCGCAGCGCCCGGGCCAGCCGGCTGATCTCCGCCGGGTGCAGCGGGCGCAGCTGGACCAGCAGGGCGCCGTCGTCGGTCAGGTGCCAGCCCTCGCCCAGCGCGGGCAGGTCCAGGCCGACGTGGACGATCGCCTCGGCCAGCTCGTCGAGGGCGGCGGCCGCCAGCCGCCGGGCCACGCTCACCACGACTCCCGGCGCCGCCGGGCCGGCCAGCCGCGGGCCGCCCCCCGTCGCGGCCCGGAATCGTCGTCGTCCACTGTCTGATGGATCGTCATATCCGTTGCTCCGGTGGCTCCTGCCGCGTCAGGTCACGCGTGGGGGCAGCGTACCCGCCCCGCGGCGCCCGGCGGGGCGGCCGCCGCCACCGCGGGGCGACCGGCCGGGCCCGGCCCGCATGTCCGCCACCCGGCGCGACGGCCGGACGCTACAGTTCCTCCGTCCGGGTCGGAACAGGGCGACGGGGAGCGAGAGATGGCAGCTCGGCGGGATCACGCCGCGAACGTCCGGCGGTGGCAGGCCATGGCGGTGGCCACGCTCCTGGGGCTGGGCCTGCTGGGCCTGTTGCTCTACACCACCGGCGCCCCGCACCCCGTCAGCGCGCTCGGCGCCGGGCTGATGATCGCCTGCGCGACCTCGGTCGCCGGCGCCGCGGTCGGGTTCCTGTTCGGGATCCCGCACGCGCTCAGCGGCGGCGCCCCGGCTCAGCAGGGCCGGTACGGCGCCAACACCAATCTGGAGCAGGTCTCCGACTGGCTGACCAAGATCCTGCTGGGGGTCGGCCTGACCCAGCTCGGCAGCCTCTGGAGCGGCCTGCGCCGGCTCGGCGAGGCGCTCGCCCCCGCGCTCGGCGGACAGCCGGACAGCGCGCCGTTCGCCGCCGCGCTGGTGCTGTACTTCCTGGTGCTGGGCTTCCTCGGCGGCTGGCTGGCCACCCGGCTACTGCTGGCCGGCGCGCTCACCCAGGCCGACGGCAACGCGCTCAAGCTCTTCAGCAGCGCGCAGGAGCAGCTGCGCGAGGGCAACGAGGTGGGCGCCGAGGACCTGCGGGTGCAGGCGATGGCGCACCTGGGCAAGTTCTCCTCGCAGGCCGCGCCGGCCACGGCCGCCGCGGCCGGCGCGGGCCTGGACCCCGCCGAGCACCCGGCCGCCCTGGAGAGCCAGCTGGCCGAGGTCCGGGCGGGGGCCAAGCGCTCGTCCGCGACGCCCGAGGAGGTCCGCGGCCTGTTCGCCTCGGACGACGCGGGCCTGCGGATGCAGGCGCTGGCACTCACCCAGGGCAACGCCGCGCTCGGGGACTTCGAGAGCGTCCTGGACTACGTCGAGCGCCCCCGCTCGCCCTTCGAGCACTACCACGCGCTGCTCGCGGCCCGCGGCATGCTCAACCGCCTGGGGCGCGACCAGCGGATGCGGCTGCGCGCCGCGGTGGTGGCCCAACTGCTCGCCCCGGACGGCATCCCGGACGCCTCCGACCGCCGCTGGGTGGCGGAGCGGATCCTCGCCAAGCTGGACGCGATCGGCCAGGTGCCGACACCCCGCCCGTCCGGGGTGTAGCGGCGGGCCGACCGCGTCCGGGGCGCGGCGACCGGTCAGACCAGGCGCTGCAGGTAGCCGTTGGTGACCAGCCACCCCACGTTGATCGAGCCCGGCGCGCCCGGCACCAGGGCGGCGTCGAGCTGGTACTGCCAGCCGAGGCCGGGCTGGTCGAACCAGGGCGCGATCGGGCCGGCGTGCACGGTGAACGTCTTGAGCACCTTGTAGTCGTGGTAGTTGCAGCCGGCCGCCGGCGTGCCGTCCAGGCTCTGCGGCGGGATCGCGCGGTTGGCGTACGGCAGGCCCTCGGGTGCCAGGAACGAGCCGTACTCGGAGCCGTAGCGGTCGATGTCCTGCCCGGGCACCAGCGGCTGGTCCAGCTCGATGGGCCGGCCGTCGAACCCGATCAGGTAGCCGTTGGACGGCGGGTAGCGCCAGGAGCCGGCCGCGCTGTCGTAGTACTGCGCGAGGAAGTCCTGTGTGCTGGCGCCGCCGGTGCGCCGGTAGCCCACCAGCTGCCGGCCGACCGGGCCGGTGGTGGGCAGTTGCTCCGGGCCCAGCCGCTTGTCGCCGTCCAGGAAGGCGGCCGAGCACTGGTCGGAGGGGAGGTCGGCGCGGGGCGCGGCGGAGGCGGCCTGCGCGGCGGGGGTCGCGGTGGCCAGAGCTGCGACGGCCAACAGGGCGGTCAGCAGCCGGCTGGTCTTCTTCAGAGTGACGATCACTCACGCAGGGTAGCGCGGAGCGAAGTCACCTCCTCCGGATTCAGGCCATTGTCGATCAGGTATGTCTCGACGCTGCCGTGCCGCTCGCGGACCCGGCTCAGCAGCCCGGTGATCAGTGCGGCCTCGACCGGGCGCGCGAGGCGGACCACGCCCTGCGCGTCGGTGTACTCCCGGGGGCCGTCCAGCAGGCCCAGCCCCTCGTTGGAGAGCAGGAAGTCGGCGACGATCACCTCGTCCGGGACCTCCAGCAGGGCGAGCAGCAGGGCCACCACGATGCCGGTCCGGTCCCGGCCGACCGCGCAGTGCACCAGGGCCGGCAGGGCCTGCGGGGCGAGCAGCCGGCGCAGCACCGCGACGACGGTGGCGCCGGAGTGGTCCGCCATCAGCGGGTACAGCTCCGCCAGCGAGCGCTCGGCGTGGTCGGTGCCGTCCTGCGGCAGGACGGGGAAGTTGGCCAGATCGACGTCCCAGTCATGGGTGCGGTCCGGACGGGTGTCCAGCTCCACCGGGTCGCGCAGGTCGATGACGGTGCGGATCGCGAGCTTGGCCAGCTGGCGGGCCCCCTCCGGGGTCAGCTCGGCGAGCCAGCCCGAACGGTAGAGCAGGCCGGGGCGCAGGCCGGGGGCGTGCGACCCGGCCAGGTCGCGGGCGTTGCGCAGGCCGGGTATGGGCAGCAGGCGAGAGGCGGTCTGATCATCAGTCATACCGCCGCACGGTAGCGGGGCGGGCGGGTGAGCGCGAGGACGTATCGCCGCCGCCCGTCGCGCGGGCGCCGCACGGTGCGCAGCTCGCTGTGGATCCGCCGCCGGCCCAGGGCCAGCCGCAGCTCGCCCAGGTGCGGGCAGCGGCGGGCGAGTTGGTCGTGCAGCGGGTGGACCAGCACCTCGCCGCCGCGCTCGGTGACCCGGACCAGTTCCAGCAGCGCGGCCAGTTGGGCGGGTGGCGGGAACTGATCGGGGTAGGCGAAGAGCAGGTAGGAGCTGAGGGTCAGCGCGAAGGTGCCGTCCGCGAACGGCAGTCGGGGCAGCGCGGCGGCCACGTAGTCGCCGGGGTGCCGGGCGCGGTCGGCGGCGAAGAGCCGCCGGGCCCGGTCCCAGCTGCGCAGGTAGCGGTCGTAGGGCCGGTGGCGGGCGGCGAGGTAGCGCTGCGGGGTGGCCGGCATCGCGGCGGCCATCACCGAGCGGGCGGCCTCGGCCCGGGCCAGCAGCTCGGCGCGCGGGGCGGCGTAGAGGGGGTCGGCGGCGATCACCCGGCAGCCCAGCGCCCGGGCCTCGGCCACCAGGCCGGCCGCGCCGCCGGGGCAGTCCAGCACCGGTCCCGCCAGCGCCCCGAGCCGCGCCCGGGTGAGGCCGAAGAGCCCGCAGTACTCGTCCAGCGGCCGCGAGGTGATCAGCATGAGGGCATCCGAACACGCCGCCGCCCGCCTCGCACCCGCAGAACGGGGGCGGAGCGGGCGGGGACGGTACGGGCGGGGCGCAGCGGGACGGGCCAGGTGACCCGGCGGGGCGTCAGCCACCGAGCAGCGCCCGGGTGGCGGCGCGCGAGACCCCGGTCAGCAGGTGCACCACCCGCGCGGTCACGAAGACCAGCAGGATCCCGACCAGCGAGGCGCCGGCGATCTGCCAGACCGAGGAGAGGTAGTAGGTGTGGTGCGCGCCGTTGCTGTCGTAGTCGAAGAGCTTGTAGCCGGGCCAGCCCACGAAGGTCGGGAAGACCCAGGAGTAGAGGGGCAGCAGCGCCATCGCCAGGCTGCACGACCACAGGGTGACGCTCAGCACGAAGGTGGTGACGTGCCAGGGGAACATCACCAGCTGGTACGCGGCGGCCCGCCAGCCCGCCGGGTCGGCCAGCCGGGCGGTCAGCGCCGCCCAGCCGGTGCGGTGCGAGGACGCCGGGGCGGGAGCCGGCACGTCGCAGTCGAGCAGCCGCGCGGCCCGGGCCCGCTCGACGGCGCCGAAGGCGCGCGCCCCGATCAGCAGCAGCGCCAGCACCGGGAAGCCCAGGACGGTGACCAGCAGGCCGGCGCCGAGCGAGAAGAGGGTGACGGTCCACACGAAGCCCGCCGTCGCGGTGAGGAGCGAGGTCACCGTGTAGCCGAACTCCCGGCGGCTGCGGCCGGCGAACGGCGCGCGCCAGAACGAGGGACCGTCACTGAGCAGGTGGCGGGTGGCGCCGAGGTGGGAGGAGCGGTCGTCCGCGAAGTCCTGGTAGGTCGTCATGACTCCAGACTGCCGGGCGCGCGCCGCACCCGGAATGCGGGCTCCCGGCGGACCGGAGGTGGGGTTAACCCCCCTGCCGCCCTAGCGGGCGCGCCACTCGTCCTCCAGCAGCGAGTACTGCAGCGCGTCGTACCAGCGCTCGCGCAGGTAGAGGTCGTGCCGGATCCGGCCCTCCAGCTGGAAGCCGAGCTTGCGCAGCACCCGGGCCGAGGCGAGGTTCTCCGGGTCGAGCCGGGCGGCCAGCCGGTGCAGGCCCAGGGTGTCGAAGCCGAAGCCGCAGAGCAGGCCGGCGATCTCGGTGGCGTAGCCCAGCCCCCAGGCGTCGCGGCGCAGTGCGTAGCCGAGGAAGGCGGCCCGCTGACTGTCGGCGCCCTCGATGCCGAGCACCGCGTTGCCGATCGGCACCGCGTCCTCACCCTGCTCGGTGAGCGTGACGGCCAGCCGGTAGACCGTGCGCGGATCCTTCTCGGCCTCCTCGAGGTACAGCGCGACCTGGTCCGCGCAGTCCTCCCGGTCGCGCGGCTCGAACGGGAGGTAGCGCGCGGTCACGGGGTCGCCGAAGATCGCGTGCAGCGCGTCGATGTCGCGCGGGACGTGGTGGAACTCGCGGATCGTCAGCCGCGCGCCGGTGAGCAGGACGGGAGTCATGCCGGGTAACGGTAGCGGCCCGGGGAGCGGTTACCGTACCTGGCATGGACGATGACGATCTGCGGCTCACTCCCCGCCCGCACACCGCTGAGCTGCTGCGTTGGGCCCGGGAGCAGGGGCTGGAGCCGGTGCCCGAGGGGCCGTTGAACGCGGTCCTGACGCTGCTCGAACTGGGTGACGGACGGATGTACGAGGGCTTCCCCGAGCTCACCTCGCCGATCGTCCAGGAGCTGCTCTACGAGCGGATCCACCTCTACGTGCAGCCGGGCGAGGACGAGTCGCCGTTCGCCTACGGTGCCGCGGTGCGGCTGCTGATCGACCACCAGCGGGCAGGGCGGCGGCTGAACGCCAAGCGGTGGCAGCGCCTGCACGAGGAGGCCGAGTGGCAGGGCGAGCTGCTGACCGGGCTGCTGCGCCAGCCGCACCTGGTGACCTGGCCGCGGCTCTACACCCTGCTGCTGCGCGCCGCCGGCGTGGACACCACCGACCTGCCGGCGGTGCGCGACTGGCTGGACGGTTTCCGGACGCTGGAGCAGGAGCAGCGGCTGGCCGCCTTCGCGGCGCTGGAGGACCTCGACCAGCCCGAGGGCGTCGAGGGGTGGACGCCGGGCGTGCTGCTCTCGGTGGGGATGGCCACCGACGGCGCGCGGCTGCTGGTGGAGAACCGGCTGATGCAGCGCAGCTACCGCAACCTGGCCGGCCTGACCGCGCTGGGCCTGCCGATGCCCGAGGAGCTCTCCGGCGACTTCCCCGCCTTCGAGGCGGCGGTGCAGGCCGCGGCGCTGCGGCTGCTGGGCAGTTGGACGGTGCCCGGGCTGCCGGAGCTGCTGCTGGCCCACTACCCGGACCTCGCCCCCGAGCCGGGCGCGCCCGAGGTCGACGGCTACATCGTGCAGCGCGGCCTGGTGGAGCTGCCGGACCTCGCCGGCTTCCAGCCGCTGCCCGCCGAGGACGACGGCCAACCGCACCCGGCGGCGGACGACGCTACGGAGTGACCCCGCGCGCGCCGAGCCAGGCCAGCGGGTCGACCGGGGCGGCGCCGCCGGGCCTGACCTCCAGGTGCAGGTGCGGGCCGGTGACCGTGCCGGTGGCGCCGACCTTGCCGAGCTCGGTGCCCGGGGCGACCTGGCCGGCGGCCACGGTGATCGAGGAGAGGTGGCAGTACCAGAGCTCGGTGCCGTCGGGCAGGGTCTGGATGACCCGGTAGCCGTAGGAGCCGGACCAGCCCGCCGAGGTGACGCTGCCGCCGGCCACGGCCGCCACCGGCGTGCCGGTGGCGGCGGCGAAGTCGAGGCCGGTGTGCAGGTGGGCCCAGTGCGAGCCGGACTGGCCGTAGTGCGCGCTGAGGGTGTACCTGGCCAGTGGCAGGACGGTCTCGCCCTGCCCGGTGGCGGCCGGTGCGGCGTCGGCCGCGGCGGCGGGCGCGGGGGCCTGGGCGCCGCGGGCGGCCGCCTCGGCCTCGGCGGTGGCCCGCGCCACGGCGGCAAGG
>NZ_BAAALF010000273.1:0-7891 GCF_039528135.1 Kitasatospora nipponensis
CTCCGCGCTCGGTGCGGTCGGCGCCGCCCCGGCCGCCGCGTCCGCGGTCACGGTCGCGCTCGCCGCGCTGCTCACCGCGGCCGGCCGAGCGCGAACCGCGCCCGCCGGTCTCGCCGAGGTCCTCGACCTCCTCGGCGGCCAGACCCGCCCGGGTGCGCTCCGAGCGCGGCAGGACACCCTTGGTGCCCGGCGCGATCTTCAGCAGCTCGTAGAGGTGCGCGGAGGTGGAGTAGGTCTCCTCCGGCTCGGCGAAGCCCAGCTCCAGCGCCTTGTTGATCAGCTGCCAGCGCGGGATGTCGTCCCAGTCCACCAGCGTGACCGCGGTGCCCGAGGCGCCGGCCCGGCCGGTGCGGCCGATCCGGTGCAGGTAGGTCTTCTCGTCCTCGGGGCACTGGTAGTTGATGACGTGCGTGACGCCCTCGACGTCGATGCCGCGGGCCGCGACGTCGGTGCAGACCAGCACGTCGACCTTGCCGCTGCGGAACGCCCGCAGCGCCTGCTCGCGCGCGCCCTGACCGAGGTCGCCGTGCACGGCGCCGGCCGCGAAGCCGCGCTGGGTCAGCTGGTCGGCGACGTCGGCGGCGGTCCGCTTGGTGCGGCAGAAGATCATCGCCAGGCCGCGGCCCTCGGCCTGCAGCACGCGCGAGACCAGCTCGACCTTGTCGAGCGAGTGCGCCCGGAAGATGTGCTGGGTGGTGTTGGCCACGGTGTGGCCGGTGTCGTCCGGCGCGGCGGCCCGGATGTGGGTCGGCTGGCTCATGTAGCGGCGGGCGAGGCTGATCACCTGGCCCGGCATGGTGGCCGAGAAGAGCAGGGTCTGCCGCTTGACGGGCAGCATGGTGATGATCTTCTCGACGTCGGGCAGGAAGCCCAGGTCGAGCATCTCGTCGGCCTCGTCGAGCACCAGGGCGCGGACCTTGGAGAGGTCGAGCTTCTTCTGGCCGGCGAGGTCGAGCAGGCGGCCGGGGGTGCCGACGACGATGTCGACGCCCTTCTTCAGCGCCTCGACCTGCGGCTCGTAGGCCCGGCCGCCGTAGATGGCCAGGACCCGGACGTTGCGGACCTTGCCGGCGGTCTGCAGGTCGTTGGTGACCTGGGTGCAGAGCTCGCGGGTCGGGACGACGATCAGCGCCTGCGGGCTGTCGCAGAGCTGGTCCTCGGTGGCCCGGCCGGCGTCCACGTCGGCGCGCACGACGGCGCGCTCGATCAGCGGGAGGCCGAAGCCGAGGGTCTTGCCGGTGCCGGTCTTGGCCTGGCCGATGACGTCGTGCCCGGTCATCGCGACCGGGAGGGTCATCTCCTGGATCGGGAACGGGTGGACGATGCCGACCGACTCGAGCGCCTCGGCGGTCTCCGGGAGGATGCCGAGTTCGCGGAACGTGGTCTTCGTGGGTTCAGTCGTGGTGGACAGGGTGCTGCCTCTTCCGTGTGGGCGGGCCGAGAGCGAGAGGGCGGCGGGCAGCCGCGCGGCAGCGTCCGGGCCGCGGGGCCCTGTTCGCGTGCTGCGAGGTCGTGCACGACCGCGCCGATCCCTGCGGCGTCCGGGAAGGCCGGCCCTGGCGGGGCGGCGGCGTCCCGTGGCGTGGGGGAGATGTCCCGTGAGGGGTCGGCGCGGGACCGGCGCCCTGCGGCGCGGTCCGCGGCGGCCCTCGCTCGGCCACTGATGCGGTGCCTGGCTTGGGGTCCAAGCCAAGGTCGGAGCCGATCGGGTCTCCGACCGGGCATCCGCGTACGTGAGCGCCCGGCGCTGCGAGCCGGAATCGTCCGGACGAAGCGAACCCGCGCGGCTTGCGAACCGAGCGGGCACAACGGGCCTCTGTACCACTCTACAGTCAGCCGCCGACTCGAACACGTGACGCGTCTGACACCGGGCCTGGCAGCGGGCGGCGCGGTCTAGAGTGACGCTCCATGGAGACTCAAGGCGAGGCCGGCCAGGTCGGCTCGATCGGTGACTGGACCAGCTGCTCGGCCGACCCCGGCTACCGGGCCGCGGTGCTCGACCTGCTCGGCGCGCTGGCCTACGGCGAGCTGAGCGCCTTCGAGCGGCTGGCCGAGGACGCCAAGTTCGCGCCGGGCCTGGCCGACAAGGCGGCGCTGGCGCGGATGGCCTCGGCCGAGTTCCAGCACTACCAGCTGCTGCACGACCGGCTGGCCGAGATCGGCGCCGACCCGACCGAGTCGATGACCCCGTTCGTCGAGCCGCTGGACTCCTTCCACCGGGTCACCGCCCCCTCCGACTGGCTGGAGGGCCTGGTCAAGGCCTACGTCGGCGACTCGATCGCCACCGACTTCTACCGCGAGGTGGCGGTCCGGCTCGACGACGACACCCGGGACCTGGTGCTGCGGGTGATGAGCGACACCGGTCACGCGCAGTTCGCGGTGGACAAGGTCCGCCAGGCGATCGAGGAGAACCCGCGGGTCGGCGGGCGGCTCGCGCTCTGGGGCCGGCGGCTGATGGGCGAGGCGCTCAGCCAGGCGCAGCGGGTGGTGGCCGAGCGTGACGCGCTCTCCAACCTGCTGGTCGGCGGCGCCGCGGTGCGCGGCTTCGACCTGGTCGAGGTCGGCAAGATGTTCAACCGGATCACCGAGGCGCACACCAAGCGGATGAGCGCGCTGGGCCTGGCCTCCTGATCCCGCACCGCCGGGGCGGTGCGCTCAGTGCGCGTGCCGCCCGCGCCGGTGGCTGCCGCGCCGGGCGGCCAGGTCGGGGCGGGCCAGCACCGAGGTGAGCAGCCCGGTGCAGAGCACGGTGATCACCAGGGTCGGCGCCGCGCCGTCGCCGGCCAGCGTGAAGCGGGTGACCAGTCCGCTGAGCAGGGCCGACACCAGGGCGGTGCCCATCGTCAGACCGCGCGCCATCGGGTAGTACTCGGGCACCAGGGTCAGCGCGGCGAGCCCCGCGAGCAGCCCGATCACGGCGAACACGGTCGCTTCGAGTGCCAAGGGCATGGCTGCCTCCCGGGACTGGTGCTGCTGGCGTCCGCGGTGGGGGAGCCGCGGTGGGGCTCCCATACCCGGGGCCGCGCCGTTCTACGCCTCCCGCCGCCGGGGCCCACCCGCCGGCCGCGGACGCGACGATGCCCGCCGCTCCCCGGGGGGAACGGCGGGCATCGTCACAGGAGCCCGCTCAGATGGTGCCGAAGCCGACCTTGCGGGCGGCCTGCTCACCGATCTCGACGTACGCCAGGCGCTCGGCCGGGACGATGACGCGGCGGCCGTGCTCGTCGGTCAGCGCGAAGAGCTTCGACGTGCCGTCGAGCGCCTGGGCGACCGCGTTCTCGACCTCATCGGCCGTCTGCGAGCTCTCGATAACGATCTCTCGGGGTGCGTTCTGCACGCCGATCTTGACCTCCACGACGTCCGTCCCTCCGGGGTTGCAGCCAGCCACGCGCGGCGGCCGCTTGCGCCCGGTCGCATCGAACGGGAGTTCACGGCTACCGCGCCGTACGGCTTCACCTTAGAGCAACGCGGTGGGCGTACGGCGGACCAGTCGTCAGGACGTCAGTCGGTGACCGCCGGCTGCCCGCCGTCCGGCGCCTGGTCGCCGGGGTGCATCGGGAAGCCCTTGAGACCGCGCCAGGCGAGGCTGGCGACCAGCCGCACCGCCTCCTCGCGCGGGATCTCGCGACCCTGCGAGAGCCAGTAGCGCGCGGTGATCTGGGCCAGCCCGCAGACGCCCGCGGCGAGCAGCTTGGCCTCGGTCTCGGGGAGGTCGGTGTCCTCCGCGATCACCTTGCTGACCAGCGTCGCGCTCAGGTCGGCGGCGCGCTCGACCCGCTCGCGCACGGCGGGCTCGTTGGTCAGGTCGGACTCGAAGACCAGCCGGAACGAACCGGACTCGCTGGCCACGTAGTCGAAGTAGGCCTGCATGGTGGCCGCCACCCGCAGCTTGTTGTCGGTGGTGGCGTCCAGCGCGGCCCTGGTGGCCTCGACCAGGGCGTCGCAGTGCTTGTCCAGCAGCGCGAGGTACAGCTCGAGCTTGCCGGGGAAGTGCTGGTAGAGCACCGGCTTGCTGACCCCGGCGCGCTCGGCGATGTCGTCCATCGCGGCAGCGTGGTAACCCTGGGCGACGAACACCTCCTGTGCGGCTCCGAGCAGCTGCTCACGGCGGGCGCTACGCGGCAGCCGGGCGCCGCGTGGGCGGTCCTGGGCCTCCTGGATGGCCGTCACGGCGCTCCTCACTTCTGGCTGGCGATGGTGCTCGGCAGGGGGTTGAGTCTACTTTCGGGTAACCCCGTCCACGCCTGCCCGGATCAGGAAAAGGCGCAGCTCTCGGGTTGTCGGGTGCCCACAATACGGCGCGTGCCCCCGGTGGGCGCCAGAGTCTCACTACCATCTTCTCCCATGAGCACTGAGCAGCAGGAGTGGGCCGGGGCGGGGCAGGGCGAGGGCCGGGACGGGGTCGCCGCCCCGGGTCACCCGCTGGCGCAGAGTGATCACGCCGTGCTGCCCGCCGGCCGTTGGGCAGCGCGGACGGTCGAGGTCCCCGGCGCCGTCCTCGCGGTGCGCGGACCGACGGCGGACGAGGAGGCCGCTCTGCCGGAGGCGCTCTTCGTGCACGGCCTGGGCGGCTCGTCGGACAACTGGACCGAGCTGATGGGGGAGCTGACCGGGGTGGTCCGCGGCGAGGCCCTCGACCTGCCCGGCTTCGGCTACTCGGCGCCGCCGCCGGACGGCAACCTCTCGATCTCGGGGCACGTGCGGGCGGTGATCGGGTACCTGGAGACGACCGGCCGCGGGCCGGTGCACCTGTTCGGCAACTCGCTCGGCGGCGCGGTGGCGGTGCGGCTCACCGCCCTGCGGCCCGACCTGGTGCGCAGCCTCACCCTGATCTCCCCGGCGCTGCCGGAGCTGCCGCCGCAGCGCACCGCGTTTCCGACCGGCCTGCTGGCGGTCCCCGGCGTCCCGCGGCTGCTGCAGCGGTTCCCCTCCGCGGGCCGCAGCGTCGAGCAGACCACCGACCAACTGCTCGGCCTGGTCTACGGCGACGTGCGCACGATCCCCGCGGAGAAGCGCGAACGGGCGGTGGCGGAGTACCGGCGGCGGATGGGGCTGCCGTACGCGATGCAGGTGATGACCGGCTCGGCCCGCGGGATCGTCTCGGCGTACACCGAGCGCGGCGAGCAGGCGCTGTGGCAGCAGGCGGAGCGGGTCGAGGTGCCGGTGCTGCTGGTCTACGGGCTGCGCGACAAGCTGGTCTCGTACCGCTCGGCGGCCCGCGCCTGCGCGGCCTTCCAGGACGCGCGGCTGCTGGTGATCCCGGAGTCCGGGCACGTGGCGATGATGGAGCACCCGGCGCAGGTGGGGCGCGCGGTGCGGGAGTTCCTGCGCGAGGTGGGCGGGTAGCACGCGGCGGGGGACGCGGGGGACGCGGGGGACGCGGGGGACGCGGACGGGGCCGGCGGAACGCGGGGAGCGGTCCGAGGTTACGGGTGTTCACTCGTTCAGGTGGCCGGCAGGCCGCTGACCGCTGCCGGGCCGGGTTCCGTTCTACCTTCGTGGAGTTGGACCGAACAGATGTGGGGGGCGTGACCGGCGGGCCACCGCGGTGGGCGCCCGGGGGTGTGGCGAAGGGCGTGGGGGCGCCCCGTGAACAGCACGGCGGTGCCCGGGCGACGGCCCGGCACCGCCCGGCCGGGCGCTGCCCGCGCCCCCGACCCCGCCTCGGAGCCGACGCCCAGGTCCGTCCGATGTTCCCGTCTGCTCCGCCCCTGTCTGCTCCTGGAGGTCGTCGTGCGCATAGCTCTGCTCACCGAGGGCGTTCGTCCGCCTGCACAGCGTGCCGAGGGGGGCTGGTGCGACCGGCTGACCGAGGGGCTCGCGGAGCACGAGTTCGAGCGCTACGCCCTGCTGTCGGGCGGGCCGGCGGGCCCGGTGGCCCCCGGGGTGCGGACGCTGGAGCTGCGCGGGCCCAGACCCGCCGGCCGCGCTCCCGGCGCGGTGCGGCGGCGCGCGTACGCCCGGGCCTACGAGCAGCTGGTCGGCGCGCTGGTCCTGCCGCGCGAGCGGGCCGGCTTCGCGCCGGGGCTGCACCGGCTGGCCGAACTCGGGCGCCAGGACGGCGCGCTGCCGGCCTTCCTCGCCTCCGGCCACGCCCACCGGGTGCTGGAGCGCAGCTGGCGCTCGCCCGGGGCGGACACCGCCGCCGGGGCGCCGCTGGTGCGCGACGTCCTGGTCGCCGGTGACCTGCTGGAGCAGTGCCTGCGCCCGCTGTCGGCCGACTGGTACGGCGCCGGCGCACTGGGCGGCGTGGACCTGTGCCACGTGGTCGGCGGCGGGCCGGCCGCGCTGCCCGCGCTGGTGGCCAAGCAGCTCCACGGGGTGCCGTTCGTGCTGACCGAGCACGGGCTGCACCTGCGCGAGCAGTACCTCGGCTACCGGCAGGCGCCCTACCGCTGGCCGGTCCGGGCGCTGCTGCTCTCGTTCTTCCGGCTGCTGACGGCCGAGACCTACCGGCAGGCCGCGCTGCTGACCCCCGGCAGCGGCTACGACCGGGAGTGGCAACTGCGCTGCGGGGCCCGCCCCGAGCGGATCCGGGTGGTCTACCGGGGCACGGCCGCGGTGGACCGGCCCGCGGCCGGGGACGAGCCGGGGCAGCCCACGCTGGCCTGGTCCGGGCGCCTGGAGCCGGCGGCGGACCCCGAGTTGATGCTGCACGCCTTCGCCCGGGTGCGGGCGCAGGCGCCGGGGGCGCGGCTGCGGATGTACGGGGTCGAGGGGCCGCCCGGCTACCTCGAGCACTGCCGGGCGGTGGCGGCGCGGCTGGGGCTGAGCACGGCGCTGGCGCGGGACGAGGCGGCGGCGGAGCGGGCGCAGATGCGGGACGAGCCGGACGGGCCGGCCCGGTCGGAGGAGCCGGCCGCGGTGGTCTTCGGCGGCCCGCTCCGGACGCCGGACGCCGCCTGGGCGAGCGGCACCGTCGCGGTCTTCTCGGCGCGCGCGCAGCGCAGCCCGCGGCCACTGGTCGACGCGATGCTCAGCGGACGCGCGGTGGTCGCCACCGACGTCGGTGTGGTGCGCGAGGCGCTCGGCCCGGCCGGGCTGCTGGTGCCGCCGCGTGACCCGGCGGCGCTGGCGCTCGCCTGCCTGGCGCTGCTGGGCGACGAGGAGCGCCGCGGCCGGCTGGGGCTGGCCGGACGGTTGCGCGCGCAGGAACGGTTCGCGGTGGAGCCGGTGGTCTCCGCGTTCCGGGAGGTGTACCTGGAGCTGGTCTCGCAGTGGCCGGCCTTCCCGGCCACCGAGCGCCGGGCCGGGGCGCTGCCCAGGCCCTTCGCCCGGCCGGCCGAGTACTGGGTGGCGGGCAGCACGGAGACGGTCACCGGTGGGGCGCCCGGCCCGGCCCGGCCGGCGGCCGGCCCGGGGGCCGGTCCGGCGGCGGGTGGCGCGACCCGTCCGATGGCTGAGACGACTGGTGAGACAGCGGATGCGCCGGTGGCCGCGGCCGCGGGTGAGCCGGCGGGCGGGGACGGACCGGCGGCGCGGGCGACCGGGAGCAGGCAGGCGGCCGGCGCGCTGGCGGGGGCGGACTGATGGCCGGCGCAGCCAGGCCCCCGGGCCAGGCCCCCGGGCCCGCCCCCCGGACCGCCTCCGCGGCGGGTGGCGGAGCCGACCCGGTCCGGGAGCTGATGGCCACCCACCGTGCCCTGTGCGAGCAGGCCACCCACCCGCTGGAGATCGCCGCGGCGCTGGAGGAGGCCGGGATCGGTGCGGCCGGTGCCGGGCGCTACCGGCACGGCGACGTCTTCTCGCTGGCCGAGGAGCTCTTCGCCCGGGTCCCGCGCCGCGCGGCCGAGCCACCGCCGGGCGGCGAGGCGCCCCTCACCGGCCCGCCGGCGGGCCGGCTGCAGCGCGCGGCGGCGCGGCTGGCCGGCCTCCCCGGGGCCCCGGTGCC
>NZ_BAAALF010000274.1:0-7886 GCF_039528135.1 Kitasatospora nipponensis
GCGCCAAGTTCGCCTACGTCAAGGCGACCGAGGGCACCGGCTACACCAACCCGTACTTCGCGCAGATATCACGAGTCTGACGTTTCCGCCCAGCTCAGGGGCATGATCGACCATCCGGAGTCAGCAAAAGGTCAGCAAGACTCCCGGAGGTTCCGACCATCATGGCGATCACAGGCCTCACCCGCGGCATGGGCAGCTTCTTCAAGGAGTGCGAGCACCCCGAGCCCCGCTGGAGCAAGTGCCCGCACGAGTACAAGATCAGGTACCGCAATGCGGCGGGGCGCCAGTCCGAGGAATCCGGCTTCACCACCCAGGACAAGGCCAAGACCCGCCTCGCCGAGGTCTACCACGCACGGAAGAACTCCCCGCAGAGCCAGCGCAAGGCGGAGCGCATCCAGAAGTACGGGGTGATGCAGTTCTCCGCCTACGTCGCCGAGTGGCTCAAGGGCCAGCGCGACCTGAGCCCGACCTCCCTGCGGAACCTCGACTCCCTGCTGCGGAACCACCTGCTGCCAGTCTTCGGCAGCCGCCGAATGGGTACGTTCGACCACAAGGTCGTCGAGGCGTTCATCCAGTCCATGGAGCGCAACGGCATCGGCACGGCCACCCAGACCAACGTGTTCATGAGCCTGAAGGCCATCCTGCTGGACGCGAACCGGCTCGGCCTCTACGAGGACAGCCCGCTCGACGGGGTCAAGGCACCTCAGTACGACCCGAAGCGCGCGGTGATCCCGTCCGTCGCCCAGCTGCAGGGGATCCGGACCGCCGGTGACGACGCCTTCCGCCTGGTCACCGACCTCATGAGCGGCTGCGGACTGCGCAACGGCGAAGCGTATGCGGTCAACGTCAACAACATCGTCGCCGAAAACGTCTACCGCGTCACCGAGCAGGTCAACCAGGCCAGCAAGACCTATGCCCGCTTGAAGCACCGCAAGGTCGGAGAGTACCGCGACGTTCCCTTGCCGGCTCGCGCCAAGCTCTCCATCGAGTCGTACGCGGATGCGTACGGAACTGTGGATGGTTACCTTCTGCGAAACCCCAAGGACATCACCCAGGCAATTCCGCACCACGTCGTCGACAGCCAGTGGCGGGGTATCAGGAAAGCCGGTCGGGTCGAGATTCCGGAAGGGATGGTCCTCTACGGGCTCCGCCACTTCTTCGCGTCGAACTGCCTGAGCAACGGCATACCGATCACCGACGTAGCGGAGTGGATGGGCCATCGCAGCGTTGACGTCACATTCACGATCTACCGCCACCTCATGCCCGGCTCCATCGGCCGCGCCGCCCAACTGCTCGATCTCGGCATGGCCGTCTGAACGCGCTGAGTGGGCCAACCTGTTGGGGCGGCCCACTCAGGCGCTGGATGACGTCATGTTCAGGCTGCAGGCATCTTCTGCTGCTTCGCCCAGGCCTGCACCTCTGAGACTTTGAACTGAGGCTTCGCGTTCCTGCCGTTGCCGAACTTGTACGGGGAGAGGCCCAATCGAGGAGCCTCGCGATAGACCCAGGCGACTGACATGTTCAGGTGCTCTGCTGTCTGCTTGGCGTTCATGAATTGATCGGACACAATTTCTTCCTCTGCTTGATCGATCTGTGGCCATCTTCGAAGAATCACCGAATTTGGTTATGCTGCACAAGCCTGATAGTGGGGGCAGGGCTCCCCGCCCGCCGCCTTTCGCGAAGTGCTGGCCAAGGGGGTCGTCCCAACCAGCAAGCTGCGCCGCCGTACCGATGTTCTCGCGACCCCTTTTGCTGAGGCTCGATCATCGCCTGATCGGCGCACTCTCGACCGAGAGCATCCTCTGTTGCTTCAGCCTCGACACGGTCGAGGGAGAGAGTCTCCGACAAACGCCCTCGACCGCACTCGCCAGCCAGCCTGAGACTGGAGCGGCTGTCGATACGTCACCCCAGTACGCCGTCATCGGTGCGTGGTGAACTCCACTGCTAAGCCCGACCGTTCCCGGACACGCACAGTCGCTCGGCCCCGGGATTTGTGGCCCCGGTCCGGGGGTGAGGCGTTAGCCTCCCTGGACCAGACCGTTGGTGAGCTGTGCGATGTCGGAAGGTGACAAGTCGTGCAGATGGCCGCCTTCGGCCGCGCTGATCAGCTCCGTGGTGACGGCTTGTCGCCATGCCTGGGCCGGCATGCCCTGGAGCCTGGCCGCTTCCGCGCTCATTTCGACGAGCGCGCGTGTGGCACCGGGCCCGGCTTCGATGGCCGCGACGGTGAGGACCTGGGCTACGAGAACGGCCGCATCCTGGGAGCAGGCGGCGGCGCCGGTACTGGCGTGGTAGAGCCAGGATGCGAGGTGGTCGGGCTGTCGGGCGGACACTTCCGCCGCGAGGGAGGCCCAGATCTCCAGGGTGTCCGAGGACGTCCAGACTGCCGGGCGGGTCAGCGCGGTTGTCACCGGACCGGGCCGCCACTGGTCGGCCTTGGACTGGGCGAGCCAGAGGGCCTTGTCGGGCGGCAGGTCGACGACGTATCCGGTCAGGAGAGCGGTGTCATCGGCCTGCGCCGTGTCTGCCTCACGCTTCTGCTCGGCCAGGACGTGGGTGAGCGCGCGCGTGCCGAAGGTGGGCACGCCGGCTGCCCGGGCGGCCTCCCGTATGAACAGGTCGTCGCACCACAGGGGTAGCCCGCTGGTGATCGCGAGTTCCAGTGGGGCGGCCCACCCGCCGTCCACGTCCACGCTGAGAGCTCGGTCGGGGTCGGTGGGGGTGCGGCCGGCCGGCTGCCCGCCGTCGAGTGCGGCCTCGGCGGCCGCGAGGCTGGGTACGGACGTCAGCGCGAGTCCTGCCGCGGCCCTCAGTGCGGTGGTGACCAGGGTGGCCAGTTGTGTGCGGGCGTTGTCGGTCAAGACGGTGATCTCGACGGTGCTGGCGTCCGCGCCCAGACCCGCGGTAAAGGAGGAGGCCTGCAGGCGCCGGACCGCGCTCTCGGTCATCAGGATGTCGTCCATGCACACCGTCGGCATCTCGATGGCGGTGAAGTGGGCGAGGAGCCGGTCCCAGCGTTCGGGCAGCAGGCCGGTGACGACCAGGGCGCTGAGGTCGATGACCACGGTGCCGTCCAGGGCCGCAGCGGCGGCGCGCTCTTCGGCCTCGGTGGCGGCGGGGTCGGTGCTGCAGGCGGGGATGAGTCCGGCGGCGCGCTGGATGAGGGAGAGGAGGAACGGGCGGCGAATGCTACTCGCGGCCAGGCCGAGCGCCGCGTCGCCGTCGCGGATGGCCTGACAGACCTGCCGGTGGGTTTCGTCCAGGCTCGCGGTTTCGCCCAGGAGCGCACGCAGCCTGGCTGCGTCCGGGATGCCGACCAGGGTGGTGAGGCTGCCGTCGGGGTGGCGCTCGCTGTAGTCGGTGGTCGCGGCTGCGGCCCGGGTCCGCAGCGCAGTGAGCTCGACTTCGTCAGGGCTCCGGGCCCACGGGGCGCCGAAGCGGGCGCTGTCGGGGTCGTGGGCGACGGCCAGCGCGCGGTCGACGGTGTCCAGGGCGCGGGCGGCGACCTCTTCGATGTCTGCGAACCGGTCGTACAGGTCCAGCACCGCGCTGGCGCCGCCCGGAGTCCAGGGCTGACGAGATGTCAGGGGAAGCCAGATCAGGGCCGCCATGCGGTTATTGGCCACTGCTCCGAAGCGCTGGCACACCGCCCATGCCTCGTCCCACATCCGCAGGTTGTACAGAGCGCCGGCTCGACACCACACGAAGTCCTCCGCGAGCGGTTCGATGCCGAGCAAGGCTGATGGCTCGACATCGGGGCGGGCCCGGGCGATCTCATCCAGCCCGCTCTGTGCGTGGTCCGCGGCCGCGCTCCACTCACTCTCAAGGTAGGCCTGGCGAACCAGCCCGTGGAAGAGCCGCAGCCGAATCGGCTGGGGCACGTTGGGCCGGGCCAGAAGCCTCAGCGACAGCGTGTGCGCCGCTTGGTGGTCGCCCGCGTACCGCAGCATGTCGAGCGCGGCCAGCTCTAGGTGCGCGTCAGCGAGGCGGACGGCACCATCTTGAAGGACCCTCGCCGCCTGTGCCGGCTGGCCGTCAGCCTGGAGGATGTCAGCGAGGGCGAGGATGGCGTGGACGCTGGTGCGCAGGTACGGCCGCAGGAACCGCGCGGCACCGGCTGAGTCACCCTGATACTGGTGGGCCCGGGCCGCCATCACCGCGTGGACGTCGCGCCGCACGACACCAGCCGCAAGCAGCTCCTCCAGCTCCGGCACCGGCCACTGGCCGAGCTCGGTCAGCCGCTGCAGTGCTACGAACCGAATCTCGTCCGTCCCCGCCGACTTCAGGGTCGCCTCCCACAGGTGCAGTTGTTCCTCGGCAGGCGCCTCAACAGCGGAGGCACGCGCGGCCGCGAGCTCGGGGCCGTGGAGCGGGGACGTGCTAGTCGAGCGAGCGGCGAACGCGTCGCCGAGGTCGATCCGGCCGTCGCGGTAGGCGATCCGGGCGGCGAACGCGGCAAGGCGCGGCCCAGTGGCCTCGCCGTCGGTGGCCTCCCCTTCGGGCGCCGGGAGCGCTGCCGAGAGCGCTGCGTCCACGTCGGGAAGGAGGATGCGAGCCTGTAGCAGCACCTCGGCGGCCTCAGCGCTGGGACCTGCCCAGCGCCGGCGGTCCTCGCGGGCCGCTTCCGCCAGCCGCAGCGCCTCCCGAAGATCGCCGTCGCGGCCTGGCGAGGCGTGCGTATTGAGTCGGTTCAGTAGCGTTTGAGCGACGTGGAGCTGGCATGTCGCACTGCTCGGGCACAGGGCCAGCGCCGCCCGGTAGTGGTCCAGCGCCTCCTCCAGATTCTGCCGGCGGGTGGCCTGCTCGCCCAGGAACAGGAGCGCGGTCGCGCACTCTTCCCAGTCCTTCACCGCCTGCCGGGAGAGGCTGGGAGGGACCGGTACCGGTCCGGGTATCCCCTGGTGATCGAGCAGCGCCCGCCCGACTTCGGCAAGCACTCGGCCGCCGTCCAGCGCGTTCGCAGACGCCAGCGTCTCCCGAGCCCGCGCCGGGTCCTCGGCCATCTCCAACAATCCGGCGATGGCCCGCCAGCGCCCCAGAGGGAGGGCGCCCGCAGCAGCGGCGCGTCGGTAGGCCTCGGCAGCCCGGGCCGGCAGACGGTGCTCGTTGGCGTAGCCGCCGACCACCAGCCACACGTCGTGTTCGGTCGGGCCTTTCCAGCTCAAAGGATCGCCCTTCCGCTGGGCGAGCCACTCGGGGGTCTTCTCCAGCATCAGCTCGCAGGCGGCGTCGGGGTCGTGTCGCATCTCGGCCAGCGTCGAGGCCAGGCGCTCGACCGGCCGGCGTGCGGTGATGTCAGAGTGGGGGATGCCGGCGTGGAGGCGGGCGAGCGTCGAGACCGCTTCACGGGGCAGCATGCCGAGGGCTGCGCTGAAGCCGGCCAGAGCGCGGTCGCCGTCCTCCCGAGCGACTTCGGTCAGGGCCGACAGGAGCGAGCGGGCGCCGGCACCAAGGATCTGACTGGCCAGCACCTTGATCTTCCACCCCTCGCCGGTGGATCGGACCGTGTCGGCGGTGACAGCCTGCCAATAGGCGGTCCGGCTCTCCAAGTCGACCAGGACGACGATCACGGGGGAGTCGTAGTTCAGCCAGTACTCGTGGTACTTGTCCCCAAAGGGGAACCACCAACCGTCGTCTCCAGCTGGTGTCTCGAAGAAGGACGGTCCGGACTTGACCTGTACCGCGAGTTGGCGCCCGGTCCCGTGACCGTCCTCGACCACTTCGACATGGAAGTCGATGCCGATGTCGGTCTGCAAGACCGCGCGCGGCACCCATGCCAGCTCGCTGAGGAACACATCCTCGACGATGACCGCTCCGCGGCGGCCCGTGATCTCGCTGGTGGCGACCTGCATCCCGCCAGTATCCCACCCAGCACGGACAGTTCACGCCAACCGCCAGCCTGGGGACCGGGGCCTCCGGGTGCTACTGGCGGCCCTGACAACAAGTTTGGACGTCGGGGCCGTTGGGCCGCCATGGTCATCAGTCCTCGGCTGTCAGCGGGATCGGCGTGCGAGGTGGGGTGTGGTCGGGGCGGGGATGATGGTGGCGCGCAGGGAGCCGAGCAGGCTCAGCGCCTGTGCGCTGGAACTGCTGGGCTCTGCTTGGTAGATGACCAGTTGCTGGTCGGGAGCGTCGCACACGTCGAAGGCCTGGTAGGTGAGGGTCAGCGGGCCGACGTCCGGGTGAAGTCGGTGCTGTGGCCGGTGAGGGTGCCGACGAGCTCCTGCAGCCGGGGGCTGTCCGGGTCGAGTCCGGCGGCCTGCCGCAGGTGAGCCTGTCGAGGATCCAGATCGTGCCGAGGCCGATCACGATCCGCCAGTGCCAGCGGGACCATGGCACCCGGTCCAGCCTGGCCGGTACGTCGGTGCGGTGGACGGCCCCGTCCTCGCCCGTCGTGGGGCGCGGGGGCTGTGCCCATCGCGGCGGCCGGGCGGTCGTGGCAGAGGCGGCGGGTCGATCCCCGGGCGGGATGGTGGTCATCGGTGAACCTCCGTGGCTGGGTGCCGGACGGCGAGGACCGCCGCGCCGGGCGTCCGGAGACGTCGCCGCGACGGTCCTCTGCGGGGGCCGTGGTCGGGGGGTGCAGTGCGGTCAGTCCTTGAACACGTCCTTGACCTTCTCGCCGGCCTGCTTCAGGTCCCCCTTGGCCTGGTCCGCCTTGCCCTCGGCGGTCAGCCGCTCGTTCCCGACCGCCTTGCCGGCCGTCTCCTTGACCTTGCCCTTCGCCTTCTCGGCGACGTTCTTGACCTTGTCCTCACCACTCATGGCGGACCTCTCCTCGTCGGCGTTCGTTCGGTGATCGAGCCCGGCGGGCTCGGTGACGCGTCTGCCCGGTGCGGGAGGGCTCACACGCGCCTCCGCCGCTCGAGGGGCTGCGCCGGGAGGGGGGTGGAGCTGTCGAGGGCGGATGGTCGCTGCTTTGGTGCGCCATTCGTACGCGCGCCGGGGGCCGGGGAGGGCGGGCCGGGTGGGGTTCGGCCTCCCGATACGATGTGGGCGGGATGTATGGGACGGCGGTGTCCGGGCAGGCGCCAGGGCGTAGTCGCGTTCCGTTTCCGGGACGCGCAGACGTTCGGAGGCGCCATGGCTGACTTTCTCACCGACGTGCACACCCTGCGGGCCAAGGCCCGGCAGGGGATCATGAACGGCCCGGTCACTGCCGGCTACGGTGCCGACCTGGCCCGGGTGATCGAAATGCTGAACACCGCCCTGGCCACGGAGATCGTCTGCACGCTGCGGTACCGGCAGCATCACTTCGCGGCCAAGGGTCTGAACTCCGAGCCGGTCTCCCAGGAGTTCCTCCAGCACTCGAACGAGGAGCAGGCGCACGCCGACCTGTTGGCGGCGCGGATCGCGCAGCTGGGCGGGGTCCCGGAGATGGATCCGGCGCAGGTGGCCGGCCGGGCGCACGCGGAGTACGTGCCGGCGACCGACCTGCGGCAGATGATTCAGGAGAACCTGGTGGCCGAGCGGATCGCCATCGCCTCGTACAGCGAGATGATCGAGTGGCTGGGCAGCGGCGACCCCACCACCCGGCGGGTGCTGGAGGAGATCCTGGCCCGGGAGGAGGAGCACGCCGAGGACATGCTCACCTTCCTCGAGAGTGACTTCGCGCCGCCGCTCACCCCCTGACGGCAGCGCCCCGCGGGCCGGCCCCGCCGGAGCTCGCTCTACGGATTCGCCACGTCCCCGCCCGGCCTTGCGGCTGAGCGGGGACGGCGGCTGTTCCGGGTACACACGGGTGTCGCGTGCGGTGCGTCTCAGGGGGAACGGCGCCTGGCCCGGCGCAGCACCAGCCACGGCAGGACCAGCCAGCACGTCGCGAACCAGGCCAGCACGCCGCCCGCGACGGCCCAGGCGGCGGTCGTGGACCCGGTCGCCACGTG
>NZ_BAAALF010000275.1:0-7848 GCF_039528135.1 Kitasatospora nipponensis
ACCAACTCCAACGCCTCACCCAACGCCCCCCGCACCTCGGCGTGTTCACCGATCCTGATCGGCAGCCAGTCGGCCGGGCCGTGCGCCGCGCCGCTCTCCGAGGCGATGCCGGGCGCCAGCTCGGGCCAGTCGAGCCGGAAGAGCGCGTCCCAGTCGGCGCCGCCGGGGGCGGCGAGTTGGGCCGCCGTCACCAGCCGGGCGCGCAGCGCCTCGATGGTGGCGACCGGCGCGCCGGTCCCGTCCGCGACGTCCACCGAGATGGCCTCGGGGCCGGTGTAGCGCAGCCGGACCCGCAGCGTGCTCGCGCCGCCGGCGTGCAGCCGCACCCCGGTGTAGGCGAACGGGAGCCGGCTGGCGCCCTCGGGGGTGTCGCGCAGGCTGTCGTGCGCGGTGAGGTGCACGGCCGCGTCCAGCAGGGCCGGGTGCAGGCCGAACCGCTCGGCCTGCGCGCGGTGTTCCTCGGGCAGCGCGACCTCGGCCCAGAAGGTGTCGCCGTCGCGCCAGGCCGCCCGCAGGCCGCGGAAGGCCGGACCGTAGCTCAGCCCGGCCGCCGCGAGCTCCTCGTACACCGCCTCGACGGGCAGTTCCACGGCGCCACTCGGCGGCCAACTGGTCATCGCCACCGGGGTGCTGTCGCCCGCCGCCGCGCTGCGCAGGGTGCCCGACGCGTGCCGGGTCCAGTCCCCGCCACCGTCGTCGCCGTGGGTTCCGGCCGGGCGCGTGTGCACGGCGACCGGCCGGGCGCCCGTCGCGTCCGGCTCGCCGACCGCGACCTGCACCTGCACCGCCCCCTGCTCGGGCAGCACCAGCGGCGCCTCGACGACGAGCTCCTCCAGCAGGCCGGCGCCGACCTCGTCACCGGCCCGGATCGCCAGCTCCAGCAGCGCGGTGCCGGTCACCACGACGGTGCCCTGCACCGCGTGGTCGGCCAGCCAGGGGTGGGTGCGCAGGGCCAGGCTGCCGGTGAGCAGCACCCCGTCGGAGGCGGGCAGCGGGACGGCGGCGGCGAGCAGCGGGTGCTCGACGGCGCCCAGGCCCAGGCCTGCCGGGTCACCGTTGCGGGCGGCGGGCTCCAGCCAGTAGCGGCGGCGCTGGAACGGGTAGGTCGGCAGGTCGACGCGGCGCGGCCTGGCCGGCGCCAGCAGCGCGGTCCAGTCGACCCGGTGGCCGTGCAACTGGATCTCGGCGAGCGCGCCCACCGCGGTCGTCGCCTGCGGGTGCCCCTCGCGCAGCACCGGCACCGCCACGGTGTCCGGCAGCGTCTGGCGGGTGAGCCCGCTGAGCGTGCCGTCCGCCCCGAGCTCGACGAAGGTGGTGACGCCCTCGGTCTCCAGGGTGACGACGGCGTCGGCGAAGCGGACCGCCTCGCGGACCTGGCGCACCCAGTACTCCGGGTCGGTGAGCTCCTGCGTGCTCGCCAGGCGGCCGGTCAGGGTGGAGACCACCGGTACGGTCGGCGGCGCGTAGCTGAGCGACCGCGCCACCGCGCGGAACTCGGCGAGCATCGCGTCCATCCGCGCCGAGTGGAAGGCGTGGCTGACCCGCAGCCGCCGGGTCCGCCGGCCCTGCTCGGCGAAGCTCCGCGCCAGTGCGAGGACCTGCTCCTCCTCGCCGGAGACCACCAGCGAGGCGGGGCCGTTGATCGCCGCGATGTCCACGCCGGTGGCGGGCAGCACCGCCCGCACCTCGTCCTCGGTGGCCTGCAGCGCCACCATCGCTCCGCCGCTCGGCAGCGCCTGCATCAGCCAGGCGCGCGAGGCCACCAGCTTGGCGGCGTCCGGCAGCGAGAGCACCCCGGCCACGTGCGCGGCGGCCAGCTCGCCGATCGAGTGCCCGGCCAGGAAGTCCGGCCGCACGCCCCAGGATTCGAGCAGCCGGAACAGCGCCACCTCCACGGCGAAGAGCGCGGGCTGGGTCCAGCCGGTCTCGTCCAGGCCCTCCCCGGAGGCGATCACCTCGCCCAGCGGCAGGCCCAGTTCGAGCTCCACCGCGCCGAAGGCCGCCGCGAAGGCCGGGTAGTGCTGGACCAACTCCCGTCCCATGCCGATGCGCTGGCTGCCCTGTCCGGCGAAGAGGAAGGCCAGCTTGCCGGCCGCGGCGGCGCTGCCGGTGCGCCCGCCGCCCCCGGCAACCGCGTCCAGGCCGGCCAGCAGGCCCGGGCGGTCGGCGGCCAGCACCACGGCCCGCTCGTCGAGCACGGCGCGCCCGGCGGCCAGCGAGTGGGCCAGGTCGGCCGGACGCAGCTCCGGGCGGTCCCGCAGCAGGTCGGCCAGCCGGACGGCCTGGGCGCGCAGCGCCTGCGGGGTGCGGGCCGAGAAGGCCAGCGGCAGCACCACCGGGTCCGGGCCGGGCTCCTCGGTGGCCGGCTCCCGGTCCGGCGCCTGCTCGATGATCACGTGCGCGTTGGTCCCGCTGGCGCCGAAGGCGGAGACCGCCGCCCGGCGCGGGCCGGCCACCTGCGGCCAGGGCCGGGCCTCGGTCAGCAGCTCGACCGCGCCGGCGGACCAGTCCACGTAGGGGGTGGGCTGCTCGGCGTGCAGGGTCCTGGGCAGCACGCCGTGCCGGATCGCCTGCACCATCTTGATCACCCCGGCCACCCCGGCGGCGGCCTGGGTGTGGCCGATGTTGGACTTCAGCGAGCCGAGCAGCAGCGGCCGGCCCGGCTCGCGGTCCTGGCCGTAGGTGGCGAGCAGCGCCTGGGCCTCGATCGGGTCGCCGAGCCGGGTTCCGGTGCCGTGCGCCTCCATCGCCTGGACGTCGGAGGTGGCGAGCCGGGCGGCGGCCAGCGCCTCGCGGATCACCCGCTGCTGGGCGGGGCCGCTGGGCGCGGTCAGGCCGTTGGAGGCGCCGTCCTGGTTGACCGCCGAGCCGCGCAGCACGGCGAGCACCGGGTGGCCCGACCGCTGGGCGTCCGAGAGCCGTTCGACCAGCAGCAGGCCCACGCCCTCGGCCCAGCCGGTGCCGTCCGCCCCGGCGCCGAAGGCCCGGCAGCGGCCGTCGGCGGACAGTCCGCGCTGGCGGGCGAACTCCACGAAGCCCTGCGGGGAGGCCATCACGCTCACCCCGCCGGCGAGCGCGAGGTCGCTCTCGCCGCTGCGCAGCGACTGGGCGGCCAGGTGCAGCGCGACCAGCGAGGAGGAGCAGGCGGTGTCCACGGTGACCGCCGGACCCTCGAAGCCGAAGGTGTAGGAGATCCGCCCCGACGCCACGCTGTCCAGCCCGCCGATGCCCAGGTAGCCCTCCAACTCCCCCGGCGCGTCATGCAGTCGGGGGGTGTAGTCGCCGCCGGCGATGCCCGCGAAGACAGCGGTGCGGCTGCCGCGCAGCAGGCCCGGGTCGATGCCGGCGCGCTCGAACGCCTCCCAGGCGGTCTCCAGCAGCAGGCGGTGCTGCGGGTCGGTGGCCAGCGCCTCGCGCGGCGAGATGCCGAAGAAGTCCGCGTCGAAGTCGGCGGTGGTGTCCAGGAATCCGCCGTGCCGGGTGTAGGAGGTGCCGGGCCGGTCCGGGTCGGGGTCGTAGAGCGCGGCCAGGTCCCAGCCGCGGTCGGTGGGGAACTCGCCGATGGCGTCGACACCGTCAGTGACCAGCTGCCAGAGGTCCTCGGGGGAACCGACCCCGCCGGGCAGCCGGCAGGCCATCGCGACGATGGCGATCGGCTCGCGACCGGCCGCCTCCACCTCCTGGAGGCGCTTCTTGGCCTTGGTGGCATCGGCCAGCGCGCGCTTGAGGTATTCGCGGAGCTTCTGGTCGTTCGACATTGCTGCCTCTCACATCACACGTCACATCAGGTGGTCACGGGGTGCCGCGGTCGGGGCCGGGCGGCGGGGGTCGCCGCTCGGGGCCCGGCCCCGGCCCGGGCGCGGCGTCGCAGGCCGCGCCCGGGGGCGGCGTCAGGACGCGGCGTCGCGGTCCATCAGGGCGAAGAGTTCCTCGTCGGTGGCCGTGTCGAAGTCCAGCTCCGCGCCCTCGGCGGGCGGGCTCTCCGGCTCCCAGCGGTCCACCAGGGCGCGCAGCCGGGCCAGCACGCCGTCCCGGTCCGGGTCGGTGGAGCTCGACCGCTCCAGCGCGCGTTCCAGCGCGGTGACCGAGGCCAGCGCGTCCAGTGGGCCCGCCCCGGCCTGCGGGTCGGCGCCGGGGGTGCCGGGCAGTTCCGCGGTCAGGTAGAGCGCCACGGCCATCGGGGTCGGGTAGTCGAAGACCAGCGTGGCGGGCGGCTCCAGACCGGTGGCGGCACCGATCCGGTTGCGCAGCTCGACGGCGGTCAGCGAGGTGAGCCCCAGCTCGCGGAAGGCCCGGTCGGGGGCCACCCCGGCGAGCCCGCTGTGGCCCAGCACCACGGCCGCCTCGCGCCGGACCAGGTCCAGCAGCAGGGCCTCGCGGGCGTCGGGGTCCGCCGGATCGGCGAGCGCGGCCAACCGGGTGAGCCAGGCCGGCAGCTCGCCGGCCCGCACCGCAGTGGCGAGCGCCGCGGTGACGGTCTGCGGGGAGAAGGTCGCGTCCAGCCAGTAGCGCTCGCGCTGGAAGGCGTACCCGGGCAGCGCCACCCGGCGCGGCGCGGCCCCGGCGAAGGCCGCCGACCAGTCCACCGCGACACCGCGCACCGCCAGTTCGGCCGCCGAGAGCAGGAACCGCTCCAGCGTGCCGTGGTCGCGCCGCAGGGTGCCGGCCACCACGCTGGTGCGGGCGGCGCCGACCGCCTCCAGGGTCTCCTGGAGCGGGACGGTGAGCACCGCGTGCGGGCTGATCTCGACGAAGACGGTGTGGCCCTGCTCGGCCAGTGCCCGGGTCGCCTCCTCGAAGCGGACCGTCTCGCGCAGGTTGGTCACCCAGTACCCGGCGACCAGCTCGGCGCTGTCGACCCAGTCGCCGGTGACCGTGGAGAGCATCGGCACCCGCCCGGCACCCGGACGCACCGGCGCCAGCAGCTCGAGCAACTCCTCGCGCAGCTCGTCCACCTGGGCGGAGTGCGAGGCGTAGTCCACCGGGATCAGCCGGGCCCGCACCTCGGCGGCGCGGTACTCGGCGACCAGGTCGGCCAGCGCCTGCGGCTCGCCGGAGACCACGGTGGCCGACGGGCCGTTGACCACCGCCACCGAGAGCCGGCCGCCCGAGCCGGCGATCCGCGCCGCCACCTCGGCGGCGGGCAGCGCCACCGAGGCCATGCCGCCGCGGCCGGCCAGCCGCAGGATGGTGCGGCTGCGCAGCGCCACGATCCGGGCGCCGTCGGCCAGCGAGAGCGCGCCGGCCACGGAGGCCGCCGCGATCTCGCCCTGGCTGTGCCCGACCACCGCGTCCGGCCGCACCCCGTAGGAGGTCCACAGCTCGGCGAGCGCGACCATCACCGCCCAGAGCACCGGCTGCACCACGTCCACCCGGTCCAGGCCCGGCGCGCCGTCCGCGCCGTGCAGCACGTCCAGCAGCGACCAGTCGGTGTGCGGGGCGAGGGCGGCCGCGCACTCGGCGATCCGGGCGGCGAAGACCGGTGAGGACGCCAGCAGTTCGACCGCCATGGCGGCCCACTGGGAGCCCTGGCCGGGGAAGACGAAGACGGTCCGGCCGCTCACGTCCGCACTGCCCTGCACCAGGTCGGGCGCGCTCTCGCCGAGCGCCAGCGCCCGCAGGCCGGCCTGCCCGCCGATCACCACCGCCCGCTCCTCGAGCCGGGCCCGGTCGGTCAGCAGCGTGTGGGCGACGTCCACCGGGTCGGCGCTCTCCAGCAGCGCGGCCAGCCGGGCGCCCTGGGCGCGCAGCGCCTGCGGGGTGCGGGCGGAGACCACGAAGGGCAGCACGGCGGGCCGTTCACCCCGCGCGGGCTCCGCCGGGCGGTCCGGCGCCTGCTCGATGATCACGTGCGCGTTGGTGCCGCTGACGCCGAACGAGGAGACGGCCGCGCGGCGCGGACGCCCCAGCTCGGGCCAGGCCCGGGCCTCGGTCAGCAGCTCGACCGCGCCGCTGGACCAGTCCACGTACGGCGAGGGCTCGTCCACGTGCAGGGTCCGCGGGAGCAGCCCGTGCCGGATCGCCTGCACCATCTTGATCACCCCGGCGGCGCCGGCGGCGGCCTGGGTGTGACCGATGTTGGACTTCAACGAGCCGAGCCAGAGCGGCTGTTCGGCCTGCGGACGCTGCCCGTAGGTGGCCAGCAGGGCCTGCGCCTCGATCGGGTCACCGAGCGTGGTGCCGGTGCCGTGGCCCTCGACGGCGTCCACCTCCGCGCCGCTCAGCCCGGCGTTCGCCAGCGCCTGGCGGATCACCCGCTGCTGGGCGGGACCGCTGGGCGCGGTCAGCCCGTTCGAGGCGCCGTCCTGGTTGACCGCCGAGCCGCGCAGCACGGCGAGCACCTCGTGCCCCAACCGCCGTGCGTCGGAGAGCCGTTCGACCAGCAGCAGGCCCACCCCCTCGCCCCAGCCGGTGCCGTCGGCGGCGCCCGCGTAGGCCTTGCAGCGCCCGTCGGCGGAGAGCGCCCGCTGGCGGGAGAACTCGACGAAGGTGGTCGGCGTCGACATCACGGCCACCCCGCCCGCGAGCGCCAGGTCGCACTCGCCGCTGCGCAGCGACTGGGCGGCCAGGTGCAGCGCGACCAGCGAGGAGGAGCAGGCGGTGTCCACGGTGACCGCCGGACCCTCGAAGCCGAAGGTGTAGGAGATCCGCCCCGACGCCACGCTGCCCGCCGTGCCGTTGGCGAGCCAGCCCTCCAGCTCGGCCGGGATCTCACGGACCCGCGGCGCGTAGTCGTGGTACATCACCCCCGCGAAGACACCGGTGCGGCTGCCGCGCAGCGCGGTCGGATCCAGGCCGGCGCTCTCCAGCGCCTCCCAGCTGGTCTCCAGCAGCAGGCGCTGCTGCGGGTCGGTGGCCAGCGCCTCGCGCGGCGAGATGCCGAAGAACGCGGCGTCGAAGTCGGCCGGACGGTCCAGGAAGCCGCCGTGCCGGGTGTAGGAGGTGCCGGGCCGGTCCGGGTCGGGGTCGTAGAGCGCCTCCAGGTCCCAGCCGCGGTCGTCGGGGAACTCCGAGACCGCGTCGCGGCCTTCGGACACCAGGCGCCACAGCTCCTCCGGGGTGCTCACCCCGCCGGGCAGCCGGCAGGCCATGCCGACGATCGCGATCGGCTCGTCGGCGTGCGGCCGGGAAGGGGCGGTGAGGGGCGCGGTGGGCGTGGCGGGGCCGGTGGCGGTCGGGTCGGGCGCGGTCGGGTCGGGCGCGGTCGGGTCGGACCCGCCGTCCGGTGCCGGCGTGGCGGGCTGCCGGGCGCCGAGCAGTTCGACGCCCAGGTGCTCGGCCAGGGCGGCCGGGCTGGGGTGGTCGAAGACCAGGGTCGCGGGCAGCCGCAGGCCGGTCACCGCACCGACCCGGTTGCGCAGCTCGACGGCGGTCAGCGAGTCCAGGCCCAGGCTGGTGAAGGACCGGTGCTCGCCGACCGAGCCGGCCGAGGCGCCGAGCACGCCCGCCACCCCGGCGCGGACCAGCTGCAGCAGCGCGTCGCGCCGGTCGGCGTCATCGGCCAGTGCGGCGAGCCGCTGAACCAGCGGGGAGGCGTCGCTCCCCCCGGCGGCGCCGGCGGTGGCCCGGACGCTCGCCCGGGTGGGACGCACCAGGGCGCGCAGCAGCTCCGGCACCGCGCGGTCGCGCAGTGCGGCCAGCTCCAGCGGCGCCGGGACCAGTACCGCGTGCTGCGGCAACCGGGCCGCCGTGTCGAAGAGTTCGACGCCCTGGGCGGAGCTGATCGGCCGGATCCCGAGCCGGGCGAGCCGGGCGTGGTCGGTCGCGCTGAGGCGGCCGGTGATGCCACTCGCCTCGGCCCACTGGCCCCAGGCGAGTGACTGGGCGGGCAGGCCGGCGGCCCGGCGG
>NZ_BAAALF010000276.1:0-3381 GCF_039528135.1 Kitasatospora nipponensis
GGCCGGGGCGGGTCCGCGGAAACGCAGAGGAGATGGGCAATGGAGTGCCTTCCCAGGGAGGTTGGGGTCGGCGTGCCCGTCGGGGGGTCGGGTCGTGTGGGGCCCGCACCGCCCGGCACGCCGTACCAGGACCGTGGTCGTGCGCGCTGAGCTGCTTCCGGGTCTTCCTCGTTCGTCTGTCGCCGGCCCGTGGGCACCGGCCGTGGGCACCGGCCGAGGGCACCGGCCGTGGGCACCGGCCGAGGGCACCGGCCGTGGGCACCGGGGCCGAGCGCCCCGCGCCGTCGGGCCGGGTTGCGCCGTCGCGCCGGATCGGGTCGCCGGCCGGTCGACCGTGCCGGTTGCTGTCAGATTCATGACAGCTGCCTTTCGCGGCCGCCCTCGTGACAGCAGCTGACGCCAGCAACGTAGCCGACTCGCCGAATGCCAGCAAGGCCCTTGCCAGAAAAGGGAGTTGGCAGACAACGGGAGCACCATGCACACCAGTGGCCGGCCGGGCTCGGGCGCCCTCGGGCCGGCACGGCGAGAGGCCGGCGAGCATGGCCCGCACGCCCGCCCCCTACGGGGAGGGCCGCCCCGTCCTCGGGGTGGACGAGTGCCGGGATCCGCTCGCCGGCAGCCCACGACAGTCGCGCGCAGCTGCCCGTTTCCTGGCCCTTCACGCGGTCGCCACCCCGCCTTCGGCCGACTTGTCGGCACGTCAGCACCCGTGGGAGGCTGGCGTGATCCAGAGCCGACGAGGCAGGATCGGGCAAGCCCGGACAGGACCGGGTGGGCCCGGGCAGGACCGGGTGGGCCCGGGCAGGACCGGGTGGGCCCGGGGAAAACGGGCCCAGAAAGACGGGGGAGGCGCGCAATGACGAAGGACGCATGGTCCTGGGTGGGCCGGGATGGCGCCTGGGAACCCGCCGCCATCGACACGACCGTGGCGCACTCGGCCCGGATGTACGACTACTGGCTGGGCGGGAAGACCAACTTCGCGCCGGACCGCGAACTCGGTGACGCCGTCGAGCGGCTCATCCCCACCATCCGCACGATGGCCCGCGAGAACCGGCGCTTCCTGGGTCGCGCCGTGCGCCACCTGGTGCACGAGCAGGGCATCGGCCAGTTCCTCGACATCGGCACCGGCATCCCCACCGAGGGCAACACCCACCAGGTGGCCCAACTCGCCGACCCGGCCGCCCGGGTGGTCTACGTCGACAACGACCCCATCGTGCTGGCGCACGCCCGTGCGCTGATGGACAGCACCACCGCCGGCCGCACCGCCTACCTGCACGCCGACCTGCGCGAGCCCAAGGGCATCCTGCACCACCGCGCGCTGCACGAGACCCTCGACCTGACCCGGCCGGTGGGCCTGATGCTGCTCGGCGTGCTGATGCTGGTGGCCGACGCGGACGACCCCTGGCAGCAGGTGGCCACCCTGCTCGAGGCGCTGCCACCCGGCAGTTGCGTCGCACTGACCCACGTCACGGCCGACTTCGACCCGCAGGCGGTGCAGGCCGTGGTGGACGCCGAGGACGAGGGGCGGATGACCCTGGTACCGCGCGACCGGGCCGCGGTGGGGCGGTTCTTCGCCGACTGGGAGTTGCTGGACCCCGGCATCGTGCCGGTGATGGCCTGGCGTCCCGACGGCACCCCGCCGGCCGACCCCACCGCCGCCTACTACTGGGCCGGCGTGGCGCGAAAGCGGTCCTGACGCACGCTTGACGAGCTTGACGAACATTGGCCTGGACCACATACTCCCAAACACGGTGCCCGGCGCACCCGTCCCCTCCCCCCGTCGCGCCGCCACCCGCCCACCACTCCTGTGCGACCCGACCGGACCCTCACCCCGCGGCCCCTCCCGCGCGGCCGATCGGGACTGCCCGTCGCTCCTGCGCCGCCGTCCCGACCACCCGTGCCCGCTCCCGGCCGACGCCTCCGTGCCCGGCCGACGCGGTGCGCCATCCGCCCGGTTCGCCGCCGGCCCCCACGAACCACCCACCCGGCGGCCGCCGTTGGATCCGAGGGAGACGCAGATGACCCCCGTACCGCTGCACCCGCATGCCCGCCCGGGCGTGCACCCGTTCCTGCGACGCTGTCGCCCGGTCGTGGCGGCGCTCGCCGCGGCCCTGCTCGCGCTGTTCGTGGCCGCGCCGGCCCCCGCGAGCGCCGCCACCGTGCCCGCGCCGCCCGCCGGTTGGACCACCGTCTTCAGCGACTCGTTCGCGGGCGCCGCCAACAGCCCGCCCTCCGCGGCGAACTGGACCTATGACACCGGCCCGGGCAGCAACTTCGGGACCGGCGAGATCGAGACCATGACCAACTCGACCGCCAACGTCCACCTGGACGGCAACGGTCACCTCGACATCACCGCCCTGCGCAACGGCAGCAGTTGGACCTCCGGACGGATCCGCACCCCGAACGCCTCGGTGGGCGCCCCGGCCGGCGGCAAGCTGGAGGTCGTCGCCTCGATCCAGCAGCCCGGCCCGGGCGCCGGCCAGGGGTACTGGCCGGCGTTCTGGATGCTCGGACCGGGCCAGTGGCCGGAGAACGGCGAGATCGACATCATGGAGGACGTCAACGCGCTCTCCCAGGTGGCCGGCACGATCCACTGCGGCACCTACCCCGGCGGCGTGTGCAACGAGGGCAACGGCATCGGCAGCGGCCTGCGCGCCTGCCCGGGCTGCCAGAGCGGCTACCACACCTACGCGATGATCCTGGACCGGACCAACACCGCCGCCGAGTCCATCACCTGGTACCTGGACGGCGCGGCGTACTTCAGCGTGACCGAGGGCCAGGTCGGCACCGGCACCTGGCAGCAGGCGTTCGACCACAACCTCTCGATCATCTTCGACCTCGCCATCGGCGGCGGCTTCCCCAACGGCGTCTGCGGCTGCACCACGCCGACCGCCGCCACCACCCCCGGCGCGAGCATGAGCGTGGGCTACGTCGCCGCCTACACCACCACCGGCGGCGGCTCCAACCCCGGTCCGGGCGCGGGCGCGATCACCGGCTACGGCGGCCTCTGCCTGGACGACCGGTCGGCGAGCACGGCCAACTACAACCCCGTCCAGGTCTACACCTGCAACGGCACCGCCGCGCAGAACTGGTCCGTGGTGGCGGCCGGTTCCACCCTGCACGTGCTCGGCAAGTGCCTGGACGTCAACGCGGCGGGCACCGCGAACGGCACCGCGGTGGACCTCTACGACTGCAACAACACCGGGGCCCAGGTGTGGATCCCGCAGTCCGACGGGTCGCTGCTCAACCCGCAGTCCGGGCGCTGCCTGGACGACACCGGCTGGTCGACCACCGCCGGCACCCAGGTCGAGCTCTGGGACTGCACCGGCGGCGCCAACCAGAAGTGGCACCTGCCCTCCTGACCGCGAACGGCCCGGGGGG
>NZ_BAAALF010000276.1:3486-7834 GCF_039528135.1 Kitasatospora nipponensis
GTGCGTCGGCCGGCCCGGGGCCGTGGGTCGCCCGGACGCGGGTGGCCCGGCCGTGGATCGCCCGGCCGTGGATCGCCCGGCCGCGGGGCCCGCGGGCCCTAGACTGCGGGCCATGGACGACCCGTCGCAGGACCAGCTCGAACGCCTGATCAGCCTCTCCACCGGCAGCTACCTGCTGGTCACCACCTTCCGCAAGGACGGCACCGGCGTGCCCACCCCGGTCTGGGTGGTCCGCGACGGCGACGCGCTCGGCATCTGGACGGTGACCGGCTCGTGGAAGGTGCGCCGCATCCGCAACCGCCCGGACGTCCTGGTGGGCCCCTGCGACGTGCGCGGCAACCCGACCGGCCCGCAGGTCCCCGGTGTGGCCGAGATCTGCCCGCCCCAGCGCACCGCGGCCTACCGCACCCTGCTGCGCCAGAAGTACGGCCTGCTCGGCGTCCTCACCCTGCTCGGCAGCCGGCTGCGCCGCGGCACCGACGGCACCATCGGCATCCGGATCACCCTGACCGCCCCGCCCGCCGCGGCGGACCCCTCCTCCTAGGCCCTGCCCGGCCCCCGGGCGGCAGGCCCCCGGGACGGGCCCCAGGACGGCCACAGGACGGGCCCGGGAAGGGCCCCCGCCCCACCGGCCCCCGCACCGGCGCGAGAATGGCCGCATGGCGAACGATCACAGCTACCTCCTCGACAACCGGCAGCGCGAAGCGGGAGTGCGCTTCGACGCGCTGGCCGAACTCTTCGACCCGTGGACACTCGAGCACCTCGAGCGGCTGGGCCCGGCCCGCGGCTGGCACTGCTGGGAGGTCGGCGCCGGCGGGCCCTCGGTGCCGGCCGCGCTGGCCCGGCGGGTCGGTCCGGACGGCCGGGTCCTGGTCACCGACATCGACACCACGTGGCTGGACGGCCTGGCCGCGCCGGCCCGTGGCTCATCGGCCCGGATCGAGGTGCACCGGCACGACGTGGCCGCGGACGAGCCGCCACAGGGACCCTTCGACCTCGTGCACGCCCGGCTGGTCCTGGTGCACGTCACCGGGCGGGCCGAGGCGCTGCGCCGGATGGCCTCCGCCGTCCGGCCGGGCGGCCTGCTGGTCATCGAGGACGCCGACCCCGCCCTGCAGCCCCTCGCCTGTCCCGACGAGCGCGGGCCGGCCGAGGAACTCGCCAACCGGATCCGCCGGGGCTTCCGCGCCCTGCTCGCCGAACGCGGCGCCGACCTCGCCTTCGGCCGCACCCTGCCGGCCCTGCTCCGCGCGGCCGGCCTCACCGACGTCCACGCCGAGGGCTACTTCCCCGTCACCTCGCCCGCCTGCCGCCGGCTCGAGGCCGCCACCGTGCGCCAGCTCAGGGACCAGCTGATCACCGGTCAGGGCATCGCCCCGGCCGACCTGGACCGCCACCTGGAGAACCTGGCGACCACCGAACTCGACGTCACCACCGCCCCCCTGATCACCGCCTGGGCCCGCCGCCCGGCCTGACCTCGGCACGGTTGCCCGCCGGCCGGGCCGGACGGGCGCCGGTCGCCCCCCGATCGATCAAGCGCGGTCGTGGAGCGTGACCTGGTAGCCGTCGGGGTCGGCGAAAGTGAAGGTGCGCCCGAAGGGACCGTCGATCGGTGCCATGGCGATGGTGTGACCGTCGGCGAGGAGCGCGTCGTGGATGGCCTGGACGTCGGTGGCGTGGAGCCAGATCGCGGCACCGATGCCGGGCTGGGCGACGGATGCGAGGTCGGTGCCGGGAAGGACGTCGCGCAGTGCGAACGCGATCGGCTTCGTTTCGAAGACGACGGCGTGCGGAGGTCCGGCCGGCGAGCGGACGAGGCCCAGGTACCGCTCGTAGAACGCCTGCGAAGCGTCGAGGTCGCGCACTTGGAGCGAGATGAAGTCGGGGCCGGTGGCGGGCATGATGACACTCCTTGTCCGTGTGTCAGTTTTCTGACACGCGTCAACGTATGTCAGAATACTGACATGGGTCAAGAAGGTGTCGGCGTCGACCTGGAGACGTCCCTGGGCTACCTGCTCAAAGAGGCGTCGAGCGCCCTGCGCGCGGCCATGGAGGAAGTGCTGCGCCCGCTCGGGATGAGCGTGACGCACTACTCCTGCCTCGAACTGCTGGCGCAGCGACCGGGCTTGTCGAACTCCGAGCTCGCCCGGGGCGCGTTCGTGACACGGCAGACGATGAACGTGCTGCTCCAGGCCCTGGAACGGGACGGCTACGTGAGCAGGCCCGCGGAGGCGCCCGTCGGCAAGGCGCTTCCCACCCGGCTCACGCCCAGCGGTCGCCGAAGCCTCGAGGAGGCGAGCGCAGCGGTCCGGTCCGTCGAGGCCAGAATGCTGGCCGGCCTGACCGGGACCGAGCAGTCGGAAGCGTTCCGGATCCTGCGGAGCATGATCCGTTCCCTGCACGGTGACGACGAGGGCGCATAGCCGGTTGCGGCGGCGCACGTCCGGTCGGGCTCTGACAGGAGTGCCCAAGCCCTGCTGATGGTCTTCCGGAGGACTGCCGCAGCAGTACCAGTGCACGTTGCCCCACTCGTAGTCGTGCCGCAGCTGCCGCTCCGGGTGGTGAACGTGGTTCCTCCACAGGCGCACGGCGGCAGTGACATCCCCTGGTTGCAGGTCGCTCCGGATGCGTTCGAGGCGGGCGACCTCGGCGAGCGCCCGCGAGGAGGCACCGTCGATCGCGGGCCTTGAAGCCCGGGTCCGGTGGAGGGGATGACTGGCCCTGATGTGCGCCGAGCGTCTACGCGGCACGGGCCTTTCGGTTCGTCATCGCACGGGGATGCGGCGCACGGTGGCGGGCTGAGCCCCCAGTACGCGGGCCGCCCGCTCCGCGGTGCGGCGGCCTCCCTCGTGCGCGCGGCCACCGGTCGCCGAGCGGTGGGGCTCGGTACGGAATTCGCCGATGCGCGCGCCGTGAGGGCGAGTTTCGCCCACTTCGCGGTCCCGCGAAGCCTGTTGCGCAGACCTCGACGCCAGCATGGAGGTCAGCCGCTCCGCCCGCCCCCCGGGGCACCGGAGCAGGGCCGACGGTGCGTCAACGCCGCAGGCCCACGGCTTCCCCTCCGCCCGGAAGGCTCGGGGGTCCGCGTCGCCCCGCGTCGCCCCGCTGCGGCCGAATGCAGCCGATGCGCGGGCCGGCACCACCAACCCACCTGCGACCGACGGCCGTTCACCATCGTGTGCGTGCGCTGCCGTCGGTCTGCCCCACCGATCAGGAGTCGATCCTTGGACACCACCTTCTGGAGCAGGCGCCGGATCCTGACCGTGGCCGCCGCGGCCGTGGCGGCCACCGCGCTGCCCCTCACCGCGACCGCCCGGGCCTTCGCCGCCACGGCCGGCCCGGCCGGCGTCCCCACCCTTCCCTCCCTGCCGGACACTCCCCGGGCCAGGGCCGTCACCGCGTGGCTGTGCGGCGGCAGGGCGACCCGCACGGCCGCGGCCGCCGCCCTCGTCGGCACGGGCGCGGGCGTCGCGGCGTTCGTCGCCACCGGGCTGCCCCCCCCCCTCGCCGAGGGCAACCCCGCCCGCCCGCGCCCGCCGCTCTCGTCGGCACGGACGCGGACGTCGCGGCGTTCGTCGCCACGGGGCTGCCCGCCGCCGTCGCCGAGGACAACCGCGCCGCCCTCTTCCGTTCGCTGACCTCCTCGGGCAGGGGCACCACCGCCGAGATCTCGCGCGTGCTGGGTGCGGGTGACACCGAGATCGCGGCCTTCCTGGCCGGCGGGTACGTGACGGCGCAGCAGGAGGACCTCAACGTCCTCACCTTCACCCTCAAGGCCCAGGGCGGCAAGAGCGTGCAGGCGGCCGCGGACGCCGCGCTCGCCGACGGCTCCGGGGACGCGCTGATGAGGTTCGTCACCGCCACGCAGTTCGGCGCGCGCCTCGAGGACGAGACGGCCGAGGTCTTCAGGATCCTCACCGGCGCCGGGCCCGAACTGACGACGTACGCACAGCGCGCCCTGGACGACGGGAGCGCGGACGCCGTCCGCTGGTTCCTGGAGATCGGTCAGAACATCGCGCGGGTCCGTGACGACGAGGCGGCGACCATCGAGCAGCTCGTCGCGGTCGTCGAACGGCAGTCCAAGCGCGCTCAGTTGACGACCGAGCAGGCGAAGGAGGAGTCGGACAAGGCGAAGGCCGCGGCCGCCGAGGCCAGAAACGCCGCCCAGAAGGCCGCCGCCGACGCGCAGGCCGCCGAGCAGGCCGTCGCCAAGTCCGCGGCGCCCGCCCGCAAGGCCGCCGGCGCCGCCCAGGGCGCGGCGAACGCCGCCTCCAGCGCCATCTCCGCCTCCTACGCCGCCCAGTCCGCGGCCCGCAAGGCCGCCTGGGCGGCGCACGCGACGACGGCC
>NZ_BAAALF010000277.1:0-7793 GCF_039528135.1 Kitasatospora nipponensis
CGCCCCCAGCAGCGCCCCCGCCGCCCCCCCCAGGGTGTCCTTGCGCGCGGCCCCGCTGCCCGCGCCGGCCCCGGCGGCGAAGACCACCGCGTCGGCGCCGTCCAGGATCTCGGTCACCTCGGCCGGCGCCGCGGACTCCAGGTCGATGACCGCCGACTCGGCCCCGTGCTCGCGCAGGTCCGCCGCCTGCTCGGCCCGCCGGATCAGGCCGACCGGCTGTTCCCCGCGTGCCGCCAGCAGCCGTTCGAGCTGCAGCGCGATCTGACCGTGCCCACCGGCGATGACGATTCGCATGCCCGCCACGCTACCCGCCGGGGCCGGGCGCGCCGGGGAGCCGGCGCCGCGGCGCGCGGTGACCGGTGCAGCCCGGCGCGCGGTGGCCGGTGTGGCCCGGCACGGGCGGCGGGCGGCGGTCGCGGTGGTGGGCCGCGACCACCGCCCGGTCGCGTGGCGGTCGGTCAGGTCGGGACGGTGGTCAGGACAGCACGCTCCAGGCCTGGCCCGGCGCGGCCGCGTTGGCCGCGTTGGTGACCGTCGCGGTGCCCGCCGCCGTACCGGAGGTGTCGAGCACCAGGCCGGTGGCGACGTTGCTGATGGTCAGCGCGCCGGTCGAACTGTTCTGCACCACCCGCCACTCCTGCCAGGGGTTGCCCGGGGAGTAGGTGAGCAGGTAGGCGCTGTTGCCGGCGGCGGTACCCGCCGCCAGCACGGTGGAGACCTGGGTGCCGGTGTTGCAGTTGTCGCTGATCCGCACCGTGCCGTCGGGGTTGGTGGCGAAGGTCCACTGCTCGGAGGTGTGGGTGGGCCACCAGGTGTTGATGTCCGCGACCACCCCGACCGGGGAGCTGCAGGTGCCCGAGACCTCCAGCACCTGGCCGCCGGTGCCGCCGGCGCTGATGCTGTGGTAGTTGCCGTCACCGACGACGGTCGCGGGCACGGTGGTGGGCAGCGGGGTCAGCCGGTACATCGCGACCGAGTGCGCGGCGACCCAGTTGCCGCCGACGGTGCCGGTGAACTGGCCGGTGGCGCCGGTCCACAGCTCCTTGTAGCTGTAGCCGGGGGCGGTCAGGCCCAGCGCGCCGAGGCTGGTGGAGATCATCGCCCAGTTGCCCGGGTCCTGGTTGACCAGCAGCACGGCGGTGTCACCGCCCGCCAGTTGGCGCTTGAGCACCACGGGCGCGGTCTGCGAGGCGGGGGCGCCGCCGACCAGGGTGGCGGGCTTGGCCAGGGCGTCCTGGTCGACCGCGATGACGTCGCGGTTCTTGTACACGGCCAGGCTGTTCGCGTTGATGCCGGTGCTCCAGTTGACGCCGTTCCAGCTGTGCTGGCTGTCGGCGGCGCTGCGCAGGTCGGCCCCGGAGATCAGCGGGGAGGCCATCATCGACAGGATCGACATCTCGGTGCGCGACTCGTCGTCGGTGAACGACTTGGAGCTGATGTTGTTGTCGGTGACGCCGTACACGCCGTAGGGGTCGTTCCAGCCGGTGAACATCATGTCCATGTCGTTCCAGCTGCCCGGGCGCACGTTGGCCGAGGACTGCAGGGCGGTCTGCAACTGCTGGCCGTACAGGACGCCGCTGAGCTCGCTGTCGCGGTCGCCGCCGATCCGGCAGAGGTTGGCGACCTGCCCGCACCAGGTGGCCGTGGGCGCGTAGCCGGGGGCCTGGAACGCCGGGGTGCCGGCGGCCAGGATCACCGGGTCGGTGCGCGCCGGGTCGTTCGCGTTCAGCAGGTACGGCACGCCGGTGTGCACCGGCTGGGCGGAGACGCTCAGCGTCACCCGCGGGCGGCCCTGGGCCGCGGAGGCCGCGTCCAGCGCCCGCTGGAAGGTCTGCACCCGGGCGTACATCGACTGGGTGAGCTCCTTGCCCTCACCCTGCGTGTAGTAATTGTGCCCGTCGGGGCCGATGACCTGCGGGCCGTAGGGGCAGTCGTCGTACTTGACGTAGTCCACGCCCCAGGAGACGAAGTCGGTGGCGTCGGTGGCCTCGTGGCCCAGGCTGCCGGGGTGGCCCTGGCAGGTGGTGTACGTGTCGGTGCCGTAGAGGCCGAACTTCATGCCCTTGCTGTGGGCGTACCACGCCAGGTACTGGATGCCGTTCACGCTCTGGCCGTTGACCGTCTGGGACGGGTAGGAGGCGTTCGGGACCAGGTGGCCCGTGGTCGGGTCGTTGCCGGTGCCGTCGGCGCCCAGGACCGGGTTGCCGTTGTCGTCGTAGAGCTGCATCGCGTTGTAGGCGTTCTTCACCAGGTCGCCGCTCTGGCCGCTGCGGTGCGAGAGCGACCAGCCGTCGTCGATGGTGACCGTGTTGTAGCCGGCCGCGACCAGGCCGTTCGCCGACATGAAGTCGATGGTCTGCTTGACCTGCTGCTCGGTGACGCCGGTCCCCAGCGAGTTCCAGGAGTTCCAGCCCATCGGCGGGGTGAGGGCGGTGCCGTTGTCGAGCGCCACGGCCGGCGTCGCCGCCACCAGGGCGCCGGCCCCGGCGACGGCGGTGAGCCCGGGGGCGGCCAGCGCCAGCGTCAGCAGGACGCTCGGCAGGCGGCGGTGCGGTCTTCTCGGACTTCTCGGACTTCTCGGGCGTCTCGGAACTGAAGGCATGGCGGCGACTCCGCTGGAGGTGGGGGTGATGCCGTGGGGGCGGCGCGAACCGAACAGAACCGCACAGGTGCGTGGTGGCGCAGCAGCGGCGCCACCACGGCCCGTATCGGGGCCTGTCCGATGGGTTGTCGTCTGCCGCAGTGTAATTGCACATGCGACATGCCACTAGACCCCGCGCGTGATCCGTGTTGACTGTTGGCGCATTATGTTGACGCCCGGGGGCCGGGCGCGCCCGACGCACGAACACCGCTGCCCGCCACGCGCGGTGCGCGGGCGGGCAGCGGGTCGGGTCGGGTCGGGTCGGGTCGAGGCGACGGCCGGGGCGGGTGGCGGTCAGCCGGAGCCCACCGAGGCGGGGCTGGGGAGCTGTGCGGGGAGCGCGGCGTCCGCCGCCGGCGGGAGCGGGGGCGTCGGGGCCGGCTCGGTCACCCGGTCGCCGGCCGGCAGGCCGAAGAGCAGGGCCAGGCTGATCAGCAGGTAGGCGTTGCTGCCGAAGAACCCGCTCAGACCGTGCTGACCACCGGTCTCGCCCGGCCACAGCCAGACCACCCCGCTGGTCAGCACCACGTAGGCGGCACCCGCCGCCGTCAGCAGCCGCCGGCGCCGGGCCCGGTCGGTCGAACGCAGCCCGGCGTCCGCGAGCAGCAGCAGCGCGGGCAGCGTCCAGACCAGGTGGTGCACCCAGGTGATCGGACTGACCAGGCAGGAGGCCAGACCGGTCAGGGCGAACCCGGTCCGCTGGTCGCCGCGGCGCGCGGCCCGGTAGGCCCGGACCGCCCAGACCCCGAGCACGACCAGCACGCCCGCGACCCAGGCGATCCGGCTCGGCGCGGACGGCGCGAAGCGGGCGACCATGCCCTGCAGCGACTGGTTGGAGACGTAGGCCAGCGCGCCCACCCGGTGGGTGTCCCAGAGCGCGTCGGTCCAGAAGAACCGGGACGCCTGCGGCGCCGCCAGGTGGCCCACGGCGGTGGCCACCAGCGCGGTCACCGTCGCCGTCAGCGCGCTGCGCCGGCGGGTGATCGCCAGGTAACCGATGAAGATCAGCGGGGTGAGCTTGAGCGCCGCCGCCAGCCCGATCCCGATGCCCGCGAACCGGCCGCGCCCGTGCGTGAGTTGGCGGAAGTCGGCGAAGACCAGGCCCATCAGCAGCAGGTTGATCTGGCCGAAGCTCACCGTGTCGCGCACCGGGTTGAGGATCGCGAACAGGCAGGCCGCGATCCCGAACGAGAACCAGCGGTTCCAGCCCTGCCGGCGCGCGATCGGGTCGAAGAGCCAGTACAGCAGGGCGGCGCTCGCCAGCGTGCTGACCGCCACGTCGATCGCGATGGCGGTGTGCCAGCCGACCAGCGTCAGCGGCAGCATGCAGAGCGCCGCGAACGGCGGATACGTGAAGCCGTACATCGTGCCGGGGCGCCGGTACTCGTAGATCTGCCCACCGTGCGCCCAGTGCTGGACGGTCTCGTAGTAGACACCCACGTCGAACCAGCCGCGGTGGCCGGGTATCACGGCGAGGAACACCGCGGTCGCCACGACCAGACCGAGCAGGATCAGCGCTCGGCCGAGGGTACTGCGAGGGGTCACCACAAATGCTCCGCACTATCGGCTACTTGATCGGATGACGTCGGCCCGGCGGCCGCCGTGCCGGGAACCGGCCGCCCCGGGACGAGGCGTCCCGGCCAGCGTCCCGTTCCCAGCCGAAGGCAGCACAGTAGCGCCAACGCGATGGCGCCACCCGCCAGGGCGATCACCAACTCCTCGCGGTTCGGCGTGAAACCGTCCGGGACGACGGCCACGGCGAGCAGTCCGCTGACCGCCGGCGCCCAGCGGCGCACCCGTCCGTCGGGCGCGGCGGCGGCTATCAGGACCACGCCCCACAGCGCGTACCAGGGCCGGATCGCCGGCCCGAACGCGACCACCGCGGCCAGGCCCAGCCCCAACGCGTAGACCACGCCCAGCTCCCGGCGCCGGACCCGGGCGGCCAGGTAGGCCACCGAGGTCGCGGCGGCCGCCAGGCCCAGCCAGCGCCAGGCGGTGACGGCCGACTGCGCGAGGGCGGGCCGGTAGGGCTCCAGGACGGCGGCGGTGGCCCGGCCGATCGCGCTGGTCAGCGACCAACTCTCGGCCGAGACGGGGACGGTGAGCGCGCTGATCCAGCCGTAGCCGGTCCCGATCACCGCCGTCACCGTCACCGTGGTCAGCAGTGCCACCGCGCCGGTGGCCAGCGCCGCCCGTACCAGCCGGTGACGGCCGGTCAGCTGGTCGTACCAGAGCAGCACGACCACCGGCAGCCCCAGCGCCGCCGGCGCCTTCACCAGCGCCGCCAGCGTGACCAGGACGGCCGCCCAGGCCGGGTGCCGGCGGCGCGCCGCGACCAGACCGGCCACCAGCAGGGCCAGCAGCACGGCGTCGTTGTGCGCACCGGCCACCAGGTGGAAGAGCAGCAGCGGGTTGAGCGCGCCGAGCCAGAGCGCGGCCGCGGGATCGGCCCCGCAGACCCGGGCCAGCCGGGGCAGCAGCACCGCCAGCAGGCCGATCCCGACCAGCGCCACCAGCCGCAGGCCGAGCACGCCCGCGTGCACCCCCGTGCCCACCAGGCGCTCGGTGATGCCCGACAGGGCCAGGAAGACCGGACCGTAGGGCGCCGGGGTCTGCTGCCAGACGCCGGGCACCTGCAGCGCCAGCGGCCCGCCCAGCGCGGCGGGGCCGTGCGTGTAGACGTCGATGCCGCCGTCCACCAGCGCGCCCTGCGCGAGGTAGCTGTAGACGTCCCGGCTGAACAGCGGCGGCCCCAGCACCAGCGGCGCGGCCCACCACCCCAGGGTGTGCAGCAGCCAGCGCGGGCTCGGTGCCCGCCCGGACCGGATCGCCTGGCCCAGCTGGAGCCAGGCCGCGACCAGCAGGACCATGCCGAAGCAGGCCAGGAAGAGGCCGAGGTCGGCGTGGGCGCGCGGCGGCCCGACCGGCAGCGCGCCGGAGGCCAGGCCACCCGTCGCGAGTGTCGCCGAACCCACCAGCCCCAGTTTTCGGCATTGGCGAGGGTCGGCGGCCACGCCCCAGAACGGCATGCCGGGAACGGTGACAGGGCGTCATGGCCGGGAGGCGAAGCCTCCTCGACCACCGCGTGACCAGCAGGCGGCCGGTTGCGGTACCGGACAGCCATTCAGCGGGTGCACATCTCAACTCCGTCGGCTGGTCACTTCACCGCCAGCCGGCTCGGCCACACATACAGCAGCGACACAGCATGCGCCCGACGACCACCGGACCGAGCCTGCGCCCTGACCTCCACGGAGAGTTCGCCATGACCGTTGCTTCGATCCGCACCGCGCCCGTCCCCGCCCAGCCGACCACGCCGCGGCCCGTCGCGGCGCGGCCGGCCTCCCTCCCGCCGACCGCACCGCAGCAGCCGGGCCCGCTCCCGGTGAGCCCGCTGCCGCGCTACCGCCTCGCCTTCGCCACCGACAGCGCGGACGTCGCCGCCGCCCAGCGGCTGCGCCACCGGGTGTTCGCCGAGGAGATGGGCGCGGTGCTCGACACCCCGGTGCCCGGCCTGGACGTCGACCCGCTGGACGACTACTGCGACCACCTGCTGATCCGCGAGCAGGAGAGCGGCACGGTGGTGGGCACCTACCGCCTGCTCCGCCCGGCCCAGGCCCGACGGGCGGGCCGGCTCTACTCCGACTCCGAGTTCGACCTGACGCGCATCGCCGACCTGCGCGGGGACCTGGTCGAGGTCGGCCGCTCCTGCATCCACCCCGACCACCGCGGCGACGGCTCGGTCATCAACCTGATGTGGGGCGGCATCGCCCGCTACCTGACCGAGGGCGGCAACACCTGGATCGCGGGCTGCTGCTCGGTCCCGCTGGCCGACGGCGGGGCCACCGCGGCGGGGGTCTGGAACACCGTGGCGGCGCGCCACCTGGCTCCCGAGGAGTACCGGGTGACGCCGCACCGCCCCTGGGACCCCACCGGTGTCACGGCCCCCGACCGGACCCCGGTGCCGCCGCTGCTGCGCGGGTACCTGCGGCTCGGCGCCTGGGTCGCCGGGCCGCCCGCGTACGACGCCGACTTCGGCGTGGCGGACCTGTTCGTGCTGCTCTCGCTGCAGCGGACGGACCCGCGCTACCTGCGCCACTTCCTGTCCGGGGTCGGGGCGTGAGCGGGCGCCCGGCGGGCACCGGCGCCGTCGCCGGGCGCGGGGTCGGCGACCGGTCGGGCACCGGGTCGGGCCGGCGCCGCGGGCCGGGCCGATGAGCGGCTGGCTGCCGACCGCGCCCTGCACGCCCGAGGCCTGCGTGCCCCCGCCGGACCCGGTGGTGGGCCTCGCCCGTCGCCTGCTGCGCACGGTGGTCTGCGCCGGCGTGCTGGTCGCCGGCATCACGCTGGCTCCGCTGGTGCGCAGCCGCAGCCGCCGGGTGGCGCGCCTGCTGGTCCGGGCCTGGGCCCGCCTGCTGGTCGCCTCGCTCGGCGTCCGGCTGCGGTCCACGGCCCTGCGCACCACCGCCCTGCGCTCCGGCGGTCCGGCGCTGCTGGTGGTCAACCACGTGTCGTGGCTGGACATCCTGCTGGTCGCCGCGGTCTGCCCGGGCCGGATGCTGGCCAAGACCGAGGTCCGGGCGTGGCCGGCCGTGGGGCCGCTGGCCGCCTGGGGCGGCACCCTCTTCATCGACCGCGACCGGCTGCGCGCGCTGCCGGGCACGGTCGACCAGGTGGCCGCGGCGCTGCGCCGGGGCGAACGGGTGGTGGTCTTCCCGGAGGGCAGTACCTGGTGCGGGCGCGGCGGCGGCCGCTTCCGGCCGGCCCTCTTCCAGGCCGCGATCGGCGCCGGCGCACCGGTGGAGCCGGTGGCCCTCCGCTACCGCCGGACGGACGGGCAGCCGACCAGCGCCCCGGCGTTCGTGGGCGACGACGACCTGATCTCCTCACTGCGCCGGGTGATCGCCCAGCGCGGTCTGGTGGCCGAGGTGGTCCTGCCGCCGGCGATCGCCCCCGGCGCCCACCCCGCGCGCCGCCCGCTGGCCCGGGCGGCGCAGGCGGGGGTCGACCGTCACCGCTTCGCCGGACTGGACGGCTGCCCGAACTGCCGCGCCACGGACCGCGCGAGCACCGCCCGTCCGCTGCCCGCCGCACTCCCGCTCGCCGCCCCGGCCCGGGCCGCCTGGTGCGCCGGGCCCTGGGGGGGCCGCACCGG